>JAJAYN010000218.1 GCA_026786225.1 Burkholderiales bacterium
AGTCAATGCTTCAGCCGAGAGGTGGCAATTGAGCGGAGTTACGGTTCAGTGACGTTAGAATTGCGGTATGACCCTTTATTCACTTTTGCTACTGTTTCATTTGCTGGCCGTTGTCGTATGGGTCGGCGGCATGGCGTTCACCCTGTTTTGCCTGCGGCCGGCAGCCATCGCGCTATTGCCGCCGCCGCTACGCATCCCGCTGATGCACGCGGCGCTGGGGCACTTCTTCAAAATCGTGGTCATGGCGATTGCGCTTTTGCTTGCGACCGGGGTGGCCATGATCCTCATGGTCGGCGCAAAAAACATGCCTGTCGCCTGGATGTGGATGGTGGGTCTGGGCGCGGTCATGATGAGTATCTTTTTTTATCTTCGCGCCGCAGCGTTTTCCCGCCTGGGAAAATGTGTAGAAGCGCAGGATTGGCCGGTCGCCGCAAGGCAACTTGAACAGATTCGTTTGGGCGTGATGTTGAATCTGGCCATTGGGCTGGCAATCATTGCCGTCATGAAGCTCGGCAGATACTGAACGCAGGCGGCCCATGCTTTCAGTTGAGTGCCTGGCGACGGTCAAATCGCGCTTTGAATTTTCCCCGGTCGGCGAAACTGTAGGCAATCTCACCATCGGACGTGGACGCGCGCCGTTGGGCGCTGGAGCGGCGCCTGCGCCGATATTTGTCGCCCTCATTGAAAACAGGATTGCCAGCGGTTCGCTGGGCTTTAAGGAATGCGAAAAACTGACGAGCCTGTTCAAGGTGATCGAAGTGCAGAAGATTGCGCTGGTGCTCTATATCGATTCAGCCGGCGCGCGCGTTTCCGAAGGTTTGGTGGCGCTGGGCGCATTTCGACATATGTATCGTGCGGCGGTCAGTGCGGCAGCATCAGGTGCGCCAATCACGGCATTTTGCGGTGCGAATTGTTTCGGTGGTGCTTCCATGCTCGCCGCACTTGCGACCAGGCGTGTGTATTCAGAAAATACCCGCTTCGCAATGTCCGGTCCATCGATACTTGCGCAGGCCGCCGGGTTTTCTGCGCTGGACGATGTCTTTTTGGCGATGTCGATGGCGGCGACGAGTGGGGCGTCACGCGCCAAACTTGGCGCGGCAGACATGATGGTGACAAACCCGATCTCGATGGAAACCTTGGCGCCTGTCGACAACACCGCCATTGATCGGCACCTGCTGTTAGAGGCGAGATTGGCGCAATTAAAGTCAACGGCCAGGCCAGCGCGAACGGAAAAAGTAGAGCGAAAGGATCTCGTCAAACTCTATCCACAAGGCTATCAACTGGAAGAACGCAACGGCGTCCTGGTTGGCGAAGCACAGTACGAAGGCCGCAAGGTGTTACTTGCCGGCTTCATTGGCGGGACGGCACTCGGTGCGGAACGCGCGTGGGCGCAGGCCGATGCGATATGGAAAATGCTCGGCACCGACGCCATGGCCGCAGGTTCCGTCGCATCCGCTCCCCCCGGCGCTCTGCATATTTTGGTTGATTGTGATTCTCACGCGACGGCACTCGATGACGAACGTATCATGCTCTCGGCATATCTTGCCAATCTGGCTTGTGCATTGCATGCGCTCGCGAGAGCGGGAACGCACATCGAGACAACCGTGCTGGGCAAATTGGGTGGGGGTGTATATGTCGCGATCGCCGCACCCGTCGCGCAGGTAAACATGCTCTACGGCACCGAGATTCAACTCCTGCCAGGCAGGGCGATTGCGAGCATTCTTGGGGAAGCTGCGATGCAGAAGCACGAATTTAGTGAATACAAACTCGCGCGCGTGGCAGATCACGAATTGAAATTGGGGATCGTATGATGAATGCAAATCTCTATGCACTGCTGCAATCGCGTTTTTGCCTGAATCGTTCGCAAACCGCGCTGGAAACGGCATCGGGCAGCATCTATTCCTACGCGATGCTCGAAGATATGACCGCGCGTTACGCTGGCTTTATCAGTGCGCTCGGCGTGGTACCAGGCGACCGTATCGCGGTGCAGGTTGAGAAATCGCCAGAGGCTTTGTTTCTGTATCTCGCCTGCTTGCAATCGGGTGCCGTTTTTCTGCCGCTCAACAGCGCCTATCAGGAAGTAGAAGTCGATTACTTTCTCGGTGACGCAACGCCCAAGGTGGTGTTGCACCAGCCGAAAAGCGACTCGTGGATGCGCGCACTGTGCGGCAAACATCAGATTGCGCATCGCTACATGCTGTCAGACGATTCAGATACGGAGAACCAGCAAGGACGGCACTCCTGGCACGAAAATGCTTCGAAAGCCTCGCCAATGCTGGAGATTGTTCATCGTGATCACGATGATCTCGCCGCGATTCTTTATACCTCCGGTACGACCGGTCGAAGCAAAGGGGCAATGATTACGCATAAGAATCTTGCGTCGAACGCGCTGACCCTGCATGCCTATTGGGGTTTCAAGCCCGGCGACATCCTGCTCCATGCATTGCCGATTTTCCATGTGCACGGACTGTTCGTCGCTTGCCACACGGCGCTGCTGAACGCCAGCAAGATGATTTTCCATTCGAAGTTTGATGTGAAGCAGGCAATCGAGGTGCTGCCGCGCGCCACGGTATTCATGGGCGTGCCGACCATGTATGTGCGATTGCTCTCGGATGCCACGTTTGCAAAAGAGACCTGCGCAAATATGCGCCTGTTTGTATCGGGTTCTGCACCACTGCTGGCCGAAACCTTTCACGCGTTTCTCGAGCGCACCGGCCACGTCATTCTTGAGCGCTACGGTATGACCGAGACCGGCATGATCACCTCCAATCCCCTCGGCGGTGACCGGCGCGGTGGCACAGTGGGCCTGCCGCTGCCCGGCGTCGCGCTGCGTGTGGTGGATGATGACGGGCGGGCATGCGTCGCAGGCGACATCGGTGGATTGCAGGTGAAGGGCGACAACGTATTGCCGGGTTACTGGCAGATGCCGGACAAGAACAAGGAAGAATTCACCAATGATGGCTACTTCAAGACCGGCGACATCGGCAAGATCGATGTTGATGGCTACGTCACCATCGTTGGCCGCGCCAGGGACTTGGTGATCTCTGGCGGGTACAACGTGTATCCAAAAGAAATAGAAATGCTGCTCGATGAAATCGTCGGCGTTGCCGAGAGTGCGGTCATCGGTTTGCCGCACGCTGATTTCGGCGAGGCGGTGGCGGCGGTGCTGGTGAGAAAGCCCGGCGCTACCCTTGCTGAGCCAGACATTTTGGCGGCCATCAAAGGCAAACTGGCCGCATTCAAATTGCCCAAACGCATCTTTGTGGTGGATGACTTGCCCCGCAACGCGATGGGCAAAGTGCAGAAAAATGAGCTGCGCAAGCGCTATGCCGATACCTTCAGGTAGTCCTTTCGGCTGTTTGTCCGTTATTCTCTGGTCTGGCGTGGTTTTGTAGGTGTTTCATGCCTTGCAAGTCGCCAGCGCGCCCCCAAGTTTTACCTGTAAGTTTGACCATGTGAAGAAGAGCTCGATGATTGTATTCAACCTTTCCTGCGTACACGGCCACGAATTCGATGGCTGGTTCCGCACAGCCGAAGACTTTGACCGCCAAACGAAAAACGTGATGGTCGAATGTCCGCACTGTGGCGATACGCACATCACCAAGCGCCTTTCAGC
>JAJAYN010000219.1 GCA_026786225.1 Burkholderiales bacterium
CTACAAGAGCGGCACGCTCGATGCCGAATTCAGCAATGACAAGCTGGTGGTGAAACGTCTTTCTTTCGCAGCCGGTGAAGGCAGCCTCGAAGCCGACGGAAATCTCGCCATCTCGGGCATCAAGTCGAGCGGCAAATTAAAGGTCAAGCTGGATCGTTTCGAAGCTGTGTCACGTCCGGATCGTCTGGTGGTCGCGAGTGGCGAGGGCAGTATGAATCTCGACGAGAACCGCGTTTCCATTGCGGCGAAATTGAAAGCCGAGCGTGGCTTTTTCGAGCTTCCTGAAAAGAGCGATGTCACCATCAGCGACGATATTTACGTTATCGGCAAGACAGCGGTCAATGAGCGCAAGGAAAGCAAAATGACGACGAAGGTCGATCTCGATATCGATCTTGGCCGCAGCTTCCAGATTCGCGGTGCGGGTCTTACCGGTCGTCTCGCGGGCACGCTGCGTGTAGCCAGCGTTGGTACCGGTCTGCCACGGGCAGTGGGCACGTTGACGATTGAAGAAGGAACATACGCGGTGTACGGGCAAAAGCTCTCGGTCGAACGCGGCACGCTGACGTTTGCCGGGCCGATTCAGAATCCGGGTATCGATCTCTATGCCGTGCGGAAGAACCCGCAACCTTCGCTGGCGGGCAATACCGTGGAAGCGGGTGTGGAAGTGCGTGGCAGTGCGCTGGCACCGCGGGCCAGGCTGGTGTCCAGCCCTGATGTACCCGAGACGGAAAAGCTGTCGTGGCTGGTGCTGGGGCGCGGTCTGGAGAGTTCCAGCAAAGCTGATTTCAGTCTGCTATCGGCAGCCGCGAGTGGCCTGCTCGGCACCGGCCAGGCCAGTTCCATTCAGGCGAAGATTGCCGGTGCGCTCGGCGTGGATGAATTCGGCATTTCGCCACCAGGCGCAGGGCAGGGTGGCCTGCTGACCCTGGGTAAACGCATTTCTTCGCGCCTGTTCGTGGTCTACGAGCAAGGATTGGGCAAGGTCTCCAACATCGTCAAGGTGCGCTACACCTTGTCGAAGCGCTGGTCGGTGCAGGCGCAGGCAGGTTCCGAGAGTGCGGTCGACGTGCTGTATACCCTGTCATTCGACTGAAGCGCGTACGCGTTGACGGCTGCAGGCGGTGGGCAGATACTGTTTACGCGAGGAGCCAAACCGTACACGGGATCGCAAGCGCTCCGTCGAAGGAGACATCGATGAAGAACTTATCAGCGTTGTGTTTGACGGCCATGCTGCCACTACTGCTTGCCGCCTGCGTGAGTACGCCAGTTGCGCCGCCCCCCGGAAGCCTGTTCGACGATAAATTATTTGCGCCAACAACCGAGCGCATCAGCGCCGATGACGTGTTCGCCGTCAGCGATGCGATGCGGCGATATTTGCGAAAAGACATTGCCGGCCTGTTGCAGGCGAAAGGCCCGCAGCAGGGCTTGATCAAGGCACTACGCACCACGAGCCTTCTCCATGTTCAGTACGATTCGGCGATGACGCGCAATGCCGCGCAGACGTTTGATGAGCGCGCAGGGAACTGCCTCTCGCTGGTGCTCATGACAGCCGCGCTCGCCAAGGAACTCGGTATGGCTGTCCGTTACCAGAGTGTGTTTGTAGAAGAGTCGTGGTCCCGCAGCGGTGATCTGGTCTTCAGTCTGGGGCATGTCAATCTGAACATCGGCACGCGTTACAAAGACAACCTGAGCAGGATCGATGACGACATCACGATGACCATCGATTTCAGCCCGCCTGCCGAGAACAGGCGCTATCAAACCCGCGACATCAGCGAGCAAACAGTACTGGCGATGTACATGAATAATCGCAGCGCCGAGGCGCTGGCACGCGGCCAAATTAACGATGCCTACTGGTGGGCGCGCGAAGCGATCAAACAGGATCCGGGTTTTACCAGCGCATACAATACGCTGGGGGTGGTCTATCGTCGGCACGGCAACCCCGCCAATGCTGAGCAGGCGTTCAATCAGGCCATGCTGCGCGATCCGGAAAACACCCTGAGCATGGCCAACCTCGCCATAGTGCTCGACGAAACCGGCCGCGTCGCGGAAGCAAAAATACTGACGGAAAAAGTGCAACGCCGCCAACCGTTTCCGCCATTCCACTTTCATACGCTCGGCATGAAGGCCATGCAGGCCGGCGACTTCGACACTGCCCGGGAAATGTTCCAGCGTGAAATCGCGCGCGACCCCTACAACCACGAGTTTCATTTCGGCCTCGCCGCCGCACTCGCCCAACTCGGTGACCTTGCACAATCGAAACGGCACCTCACCATCGCGATGGACTACAGTAGCACCCGCCGCGAGCACGATCTGTATGCGGCCAAACTGGCGCGGATCAAGGCGCGTCTCTAGTGTCACGACACAGAAATAACGATACATGAAACGGCGTCTTTTTCTGCATGACGGCGTTGCTCGTCGTCGCCATAGGCCATGCTATGACTCCTCGTCGCGCCTTGCCCTACGAAAAAATCCATCTGTTTCATTTGCATCGCTATTTCTCTGTCGCGACACTAGCGGCGTCCGTTAAGAAACAACATAGGGAGTTGACCCGATGTCCAGCCGTACCCTGAATCTTGACGATACCATTTATCCGAGATTTTCCATTAGAAAGAATTTCAAGGTGAATAGTGCGGGGTGAATTTGGCAGGTAGATCGAACGTTTTTGCCCCATCCCACAAGCCCTGCATCCACGTTCGCTGTTGCATCGCCAGCGCCATATTC
>JAJAYN010000220.1 GCA_026786225.1 Burkholderiales bacterium
AGCCGCATACCGGCAGTAGCGAAATAGCGATTCTCAATTGCGTAAAGCACGCCATCAGTGTGGCTCGCCAGTGCGCAGACATCCGCAGTTATCGGGTTGATGACCTCGGCCAGCACCTCGCCAGAGTGTATCCAGTCACCGGGTTTTTTCAGAAATGCCACGACGCCGCTGACTGGCGAGGAAATAGCTTCCGACCCGGCGAGTGGCGTCGCTGAATATTTGAGTTCGGGCAATGGTGGTGCCACGCCGTCGATGACGCCGCGATGGATGAGAAAGGAAATGATGTTGTCCGCGTCCTGCATCGCCAGCGTGTGGTTCACATCGGTCTGACTGCGCAGTTCCACTGTCACCGAAAGGCATGCCATCGGTATCGGCAATTCCGCCGAGCGACTCTTGAAATGATCCGCAAGCTGCCACCAGGTTTGAGAGCAGGCTTCGTCGAATGGGTTATCACCACTCTCGGTCGCGAGCAGCGTGGCATAGGCGCCCATGTACCGTGCCAGCGCCTCACACTGGGGCCACATTGGCGTGCCGGTGTAAAGGTGCAGGACCGCATCGGAATCGCAATGCAAATCCAGCACGACATCGGCGTCACAGGAAAGTCGCATTAGTGCCCGGCGCATGCTTTCAAGTTCGGTTTTGGGTGCCAGCGCATCTAATTGATGCAACATTGCCTCGCGTATCACACGTGCATTGGCCTTGCTGTCAGCGCTTAGCTTGGCTTCGAGCCCGTCGACGACGGCCGGATACATGGCCGGATAGTGGCGGTTGAAATTCTCGCCGGTCGCCATTTCGAATCTACCTACCTGGCTGTGCAACATGGTCTGCGCAAGACCGACCGGGTTTGCCACCGGCACCACCACGATTTCCCCGCGAATTTTATCGGCGGCTTCTAGCGCCGCGAAGCGACGGCGCAGGTGGTGCGCGACCAACATACCCGGCAATTCGTCCGCATGCAGGGAGGACTGGATGTAGACTTTTTCGCCTGAGCGTTCTCCGCCGTAATGGAAACTGACGATTTCGCGATTGGTGCCGACGTAGGTGGAGAGCAGGGGATGTTTTTTTGTTTTCATAGTGTGTCAGGTTCTAGGCGCGAGGTGAACCAGCCAGCGCTTTTCGGCGAGGTGGAACAGGGAAACCAGCACAAAGGTTAGCGCGAGATAAAAAGCCGCTGCGGTGATGAAGGCCTCAAAGGGCAGATAGAACCTGGAATTGACTTCGCGTGCTGCCCCGGTGATGTCCAGCAAGGTGACGATGCTGGCGATCGAGGTGCCATGCAGCATCATGATCACTTCATTGCTATATGCGGGCAGTGAACGGCGCAAGGCGGAAGGCAACAGGATGCGCCGATAAAGCGTGACGGGTGACATACCCATTGCCCGCGCAGCCTCGACTTCGCCGTGATTCGTCGAGGTTATTGCACCGGCAATGATTTCAGTGGTGTACGCGCAGGTGTTGATGGCGAATGCCAGCATGGCGCAGAACCATGCCGACGACAACATCGGCCAGACTACACTCTCCCGAACCCACACAAACTGGGCGAGGCCGTAGTAAATCAGGAATAGTTGCACCAGCAGTGGCGTGCCGCGGAATATATAGGTAAACAGCCACACCGGACGCGACGCCCACGGGTTGGTCGAGGCGCGAAGTACCGCGAGCGGAATAGCAAAAAGCAATCCAACGGCTAATGCGACCAGCAATAATTTGAGGGTGACCAGTGTGCCGTTGAAATAGAGCGGCAGGCTGGAAACGATCACGTCGAAATTCAGCATGCGAGGTTTTCCGCCAGGTTCATAGCGCAATCACCTTGACGCCAAGTGAGTAACGCTTTTCCAGAAAGCGCAGCAACAACACGGAAACTGTCGTGATGATCAAGTACAACGCGGCGGCGGTCAGGTAAAACGTGAACGGTTCGCGGGTGGTGCCTGCAGCCAGACCGGCGCGATTCATCATATCGGAGAGGCCGATTACTGACACCAATGCGGTCGATTTCACGAGCACCAGCCAGTTATTGGTGAACCCTGGGATGGCAAAACGCACCATTTGCGGAAAGACGATCCGCAAAAACACCTGAGCCGGCGTCATGCCGTAAGCGATGCCGGCTTCGCGTTGCCCCGGTGGGACTGCCATCATGGCGCCGCGGAATGTTTCGGTGAGGTAGGCACCAAAAATGAAGCCGATGGTAGTGACACCGGCGATGAAGGGATTGATGTCAATGACATCCTTGAAGCCGAGCTTCGGTGCGAGCTCGTTGACCGCCAGCTGGCCACCATAAAAGATCAGCAACATCAACACCAGATCCGGAACACCTCGGATGACGGTGGTGTAGGTCGTGGCCAAACCCCACAACAGGCGGGATCGCGACAGCTTCATCAGCGCGCCCAGCAGGCCGAGCATGACAGCGATCAGCAGCGAACAGACCGCAACCGAAAGCGTCGTGACCGCTCCCTCAATGAGGCTCGGAAGAAAACCCTGCAGCATGGTGCTTCAGTGATTTCCGTGGTAGCCGGTGGGCGAAGCCGTTGCAGCGCGAAGACGCATTGGCCCCACTTTATTTCCCGCCATAAATGTCAAAATCGAAATACTTGTCGTTGATCTTCTTGTAAACGCCGTTGGCCCGGATTGCCTTGATCGCGGCGTTGAATTCGTCGCGCAAGGCAGTATCGGTTTTACGCAATCCAATACCCGCACCGGTGCCGAAATACTTGGCCTCAAAATATACCGGTCCAAAAAATGCGAAATCCCTGCCTGCGGGCAAAGCCAGGAAGCCCAGTGAAGCCGCCGGCTGGTCCGCTACTGCCGCGTCGAGCCGACCTGCCGCCAAATCCAGAAACACGTCATCCTGTTTGGCATAACGGACGATTTCGGAATCCTTGAATGTATCCGTGGCGAAGCGGTCATGTGTGGTGGTGCGCTGCACGCCGATGCGCTTGCCCTTCATCCCGGCAACGCTTGCTGTCAGTCCGGCGCTTTTTTTGCCGAGCAGACGTGCAGGCGTGTGGTAATACTTGTCAGAAAACTCCACCACCTTTTTTCTTTCTTCGGTAATCGACATCGACGCGATAACCGCATCGATCTTTTTCGCCTGTAGTGATGGAATCAGCCCGTCGAACTCCTGCTGGACCATCGTGCATTGCGCTTTCATCTGCTCGCAGAGCGCGTTGGCGATGTCGATATCGAAGCCTTTAAGCTTTCCATCAGTGCCGATTTGGCTGAATGGCGGATACGCGCCTTCAACACCGATCTTGAGTTTTTTCGCGTCCTGGGCGGACACGAGGGTGGCTGAGGTCAGCAATATAAGCAACGCAGATGCGAGTGTTTTTTTCATGGTCTGGCTCTCTCAAATTCTGTTGGGAATGACTGCAATTTGCTAGTTTGCCCCAGATCGTCCCGGTTGGGTCGCGCGATAAAGTGGTCTGCTCATTTGTACCGGACTAATGTCGAGGTAGATGTTGGCTACCGTGTAATCTTCACTGCCGAGTACGGACGTGAAATAGCCCAGGCTGTCGCCACCCTTGCGGAATCGAAACTCGAAACCAAGGTCCGGCTTGGCGTCCTTGTTGCCCGGGGGGCTGAATACCAGCCCGATGACTTCCTTCTGCTTGTTGTCGATGAAGTTAGTCATCAGGCTAAGGAGGACGTTGTCGCCAAGTGCGTTGGGATAGAACTCGTCCGCGCTGAAATAAGGTGAATACGTCTTGTCGTTAGGGTCGAGCCGGGTTCCCTTCAGTTTTGCGGCCGACGGCGTGGTGGTGCGGGTCTTGAAGTTGTAGCGGTCACCGTGGTCCAGATACGTCAGCCTCGCGTTGCGAAGGTTGAAATCCTTCTGCTTGCTATCAGTCGTGGCGTCGGTCAGGTCGGCAATCAGCACGCCGCCTTTTGCGCCGACCACTTCCATATCGTCGCCACGGATAATTGCCGCGGTGTTCTCTTCCACGCCGATACCGAGCTTGTAGCCCGTCTGCAACATCACTGGCAGCGCGCGACCGTAACGCCCTCGCTTTAGAAAGTGCTGGTCCACAAACACATCGGGGCCGACGAAGCCGAGTCCGCGGTCAATTTCCTTGCCTTTTCGGGCGCCGAACTTCAGTACCGCCAGTTTGTCCGGCGCATCGCGAATCATGGTGGTGCTCATGATGGCAGCGCCAGCACTGCTGCCTGCCACGACGCCGCCCCGATTGAATACTTCCCAGATGGCCTCGAGCATCGGGGTCGGCTTGCCGTCGGCCTGATACAGCGCTCTGGTGATGCGCTCCTGCGCGCCGCCCGCGAAGTAAATGCCTGTGCTGGCCCGGACTTTGGCGATCAACTCCGCATCGTTGACCGCTGCGCGGTAGTCCGGCGTCTTCAGGTTGGGTGCGACCGGGATGTGTTCGGCAAGCGCGCCATATTTGTTCAGTGCGTCAACGATGGACCCAGCGGACTTCTCGGGATTCGCGGCGGCGGTCGCAAACACGGCGTAGCGCGCACCTTTGCCGCCGGCGAGCTGTACCAGCCGCGACCAGACTGCATCGTTGTCGTATTTCAGCGCACCACCGATGGGTACGGCGATGCCTTGAGCGAGCGCGTGCTGCGCGATCAGGCACGCAAGCAGTGCGGCGGCGACGCGGATCGAAAACGATAGTTGTTTCATGTACGCAACCAATCGGTTTAATTACATCAGCAATAGTGGTTTGGCCACAGGAACATCGTCGAGCGCCAATGAAAGTGACGGCAGTGTGACATAGCTTCTCAGCGCCGTTGAGCGTGCAGACAGGAAACTGTAACTTGCCGTCGCATTCGCGTAATCCCGCGGGACAACCTATTGCCAGGCGATGCATCCCTGAGTCGACTGATCAGCATTGTGTCTGTTTTGCGACAGTTAGTTTTCAACTTTGCGACGCGAATTTGTAGCGTTGCGACCGAAAGGCAGTTACCCCCTTTTGTTTACCGGACGACTACGTACACTGCAACCGAACGAAAAATAGAACCAGATTTTATGCCGCTGTGAAATGTGAAATTGTCCTTTCCGTCGTTAACCGGGTGTTGTTTTGCAACGCCAGACCATTCAGGGAGTACCTTCAGAATGAATCAATTTAAGAAAATTTCATCCGCCTCGCCATCGCCGATGCCGTCTTTCTCACCTTGTGCAATGGCAGTCGCGGCCGCGCTGCTTTCGCTGACCAGCGTGGGTGCGTACGCGCAAATGCCGGAGCCGACACCGGTACCTGCACAAAAGGTGGAAAAAATCGAGATCACCGGCTCGTCCATTAAGCGGATCGAAGGCGAAACTGCCTTGCCTGTACAGGTCATCACCCGCGAGGAAATTATTCGCGGTGGCTCCACCACAGCCGCTGAGTTGCTGACCAAAATATCGGCAAATGCCGCCGCATTGACCGATGGTGCCAGCTTTTCGGATATCGCCGGGCAGCGTGGGTTTTCAGGTGCAAACCTGCGTGGTATCGGCGTCTCATCCACGTTGATACTACTCAACGGACGGCGTATGGCGAATTTTGCGTCCCCAGGCGGCGCGTCGGGCGTCGATTTGAACGCGATTCCGACGGCAGCCATTGAGCGCGTCGAACTACTCAAAGACGGCGCATCGGCTGTATATGGTACCGATGCCATCTCCGGTGTCATCAACTTCATTACCCGCCGCGATTATCAGGGTGTCGATTTGTCGGCATACACCAGCGACACCAAGGACGGCGGCGCGGGCAAGAAGATATTTACGGTTTCCGGTGGTGCAGGTGATTTGGCTAAGGACAAGTTCAATATCTTCGGCGTGTTCGATTATCAGGACAACAAGACGCTACGCTCCACGCAGCGCCCGGGACTCGGTGGCAGTTTTATCCCGGATATAAATCTGGACGTAGGCTCAAGCAACACCAATCCAGCCAACTTTCGTCGGCTGAATGCATCCGGCAATCCGACCGGCTCGCGTTTCAATCCCAGCGTGCCTGCCTGCAATCCACCTGCGACCATTTTTTCGCCGAACAGTTTTGTCGGTGCACGCGCGTGCTTCTACGACTACATGCAGGACACCGAGATTTTTCCAGCGTCCACACGCAAGTCAGCGCTGGCGCGCGGTCAGTACGCAATCTCCAACGATCACACATTATTTGCTGAAATCACCCATACCCAGACCGACACGAGCTATCGGATCAGCCCGCTGACGGTGACCAACCTTAACTATCCGGTCAACGGTCGTTTTTACCCAACCGCTACAGCTACGCTTGCCGGCACGACGGGGCCATTGCGTTTGAATTGGCGCTTGTCGGATGCCGGTGGTCGAACCAACGATGTCGAAGCAATTTCCGAACGTTTTCTGGTTGGCGCGAAGGGCCTGATCGCGGGCTGGGATTACGATGCCGCATATAACTACAGTACCAGCAAAGTCAACGATCGCTATGTGGACGGATACGTGCTGAACACGCCTTTCAACACGGCGTTTGCCACCGGCAACATCAATCCCTTTGGCCCACAGGATGCAACCGGGCAAGCGCTCATTAATGCCGCCAAGATCAGCGACAACGCACGCGCCTCCAAAGGCACCACCAAGTCCTTTGATGTACACGGCTCGCGCCCGGTATTCAGTCTCGCCGGTGGCGATGCGGCGTTGGCGGTGGGTCTGGAGTCACGCCGCGAAACGAACAGCTTCACGCCTTCCGAATTGCTTGCCACCGGCCAGATCCGTGGAGAGGGTAGCGCTGTAGCGTTCAGCGGGAACCGTACCGTCAATGCCGGCTTCGCGGAATTGGTGCTGCCATTCACCAAGACCATCGAAGTACAACTTGCACTGCGGCACGACCGCTACGACGACGTAGGCTCAACCACCAATCCGAAGATTGGCATTCGCTGGAACCCCGTCAAGGAAGTATTGGTGCGTTCGTCTTATGGCACCGGCTTCCGCGCACCTTCATTGGCGGACTTGTATTCGCCTACCCGCATCGGCCAGACCAACGGTATTTATAACGACCCGCTCGGTTGCATTCGCGTCGGCAATATCAACAACACCACCAACCCGGACTATTGCGGGTTGCAGCCAGACAAGCTACGTGGTGGATCAAAAAACCTGAAGCCGGAAGAATCCAAGCAGTTCTCGCTGGGTCTCGTATTCGAGCCAGGCAAGCTGATGTCGACATCGGTGGATTACTGGAAACTTGAAAAAACGCAAACCATTGCGTCACCCGAGGGCGTGTATTTTTCTGATCCGGTCTTCTACGCGCCCTTCATTACGCGCGCCGCCGCTGACCCGACCTTGCCCGGCATTCCTGGCCGCATCACGCAGATTGATTCGCGCCTGCGCAATCTCGGTACGCTCAAAACCAGTGGCTTCGATATCGGCGTCGATCTGCGCTTGCCTGCAACAAGCTGGGGTAAGTTCAGCGTCGGCGTGACCGGCACCTACGTGCTGGATTACAAAGTGCAGGATGGTCCTGGCCGTCCGTTCGTGGATGGTGTAGGCCGCTTCGCCAACGATCAGGTGGTGCAGCGCTGGCGCCATGTCGCCTCGCTTAACTACGATGGCGGACCGTTCAGCGCGACGCTTCAGCAGACGTTCTATCGCGGCTACAGAGATCAGAACCCGAATCCGGATGGTTCGATCCGTCGCGTCGACGACTACCAATTGTGGGATCTCTCGGGTTCCTATCGTGGCTTCTCCAACTTGACGATACGCGCCGGCCTGAAGAATGTGTTCGACACCAAGCCGCCGCGCTCGAACCAGATCTACAGCTTCCTCGCAGGCTACGACCCGAACTACACGGATCCTCGTGGACGCTCTTTGTACGCGTCACTCGCGTACTCGTTTAAATAGACTGCTCCCTTTCAGCGCCTCACAGCTGATATTGGCCCTGCCAACGCGAGTTGGTGGGGCTTTTTGTTTGTGCGCCGCCTGAGCAACTGCAAGTATTTTCGTCATGATCCGACTCTCGCAATTTCCGTTGGGGACTGGTGCATTTTTCCACGGATCGCCCCGATTTGGTTGAGGCGGCAGAGCAGTTTGCTCATTTGCACCGGTCTGATTTCCAGATAGGTGTTGGTCGCTCGGCAGGTTTCGCCACCGAAGCCGATTGTGGCATTAGCGCAGCGACACCCACTCCGGCTGGAAATTGGTGTGTCCGATATCGAATTTTTGGCGCAGCGAGGCATTGATGCGCAACACCAAGGCTGCATAGTCGCCAACTGCTTCGGGCTTGATGCGTATGTGCGCCGTCAGGCAATTGAACCGCTGTGAAATTTGCCAGATGTGGACATCGTGAATGTCGAGTACGTCGGGAAACTCATGCAGCACATACGCCTTGAGTACCGGCAGATCGATGGGCGAACCCTCCATCAACACATGCAGCGAGTCCCGAAGCAGTGTCCACGACCATTTGAGAATGACGACGGCGACAATCAGGGCGAGCAGCGGATCGATGAATTGTCAGCTGGTGTAATGAATCACCACGAGGCCGACGATGATGGCCACTGAAGACAGCGTGTCGGTCAGCATATGCAGAAACGCCGAGCGAATATTCATATTGGATTGGTCGCCGCGCATCAGGATCGCGCCCGTGATGAGGTTGATGATGAGGCCAGCGGTGGCGATAACGAGCGTGATGCCAATGTTTACCGGCTCCGGGGTGATCAGGCGGCTGATACCCTCAATCACGATCCATACTGCCGAAAACAGGATGGTGAGCCCATTGACGAACGCGGCGACGACCTCGACGCGATAGTAGCCGAAGGTCTTTTCCATGTTGGCCGGGCGCGAAGCCAGCACGATGGCGCCCCAGCTCAATCCCAGTGCGAACGCGTGCGTGAACATGTGAATGCCGTCGGAGACGAGCGCCAGCGAGTGCGTGAGCAAGCCGCCGACGATTTCCACCATCATGGTGGTGATGGTGATGACAAAGCTGATCAGCAGCAGCGACTTGTCGTGGGCGCGGTAATCGTGTTGATGCCCGGCGTGGTCGTGATGGTCATGGTCGTCATGGTCGTGGCTATGGCCGTGCTGGTCGCCGCCATGCGCTTTTTTTTGCTCCGCTGCCAGCGGTGCATGATCGAGGTCGCCGTGTACGCATACTGGCTTGGCGTGGGCGTGCTGTGTTGGGGGATCCATTGAAATATTATAGGACGGTCCCCTCGATCAGGCTGGTGCCGCGCGAAAGAGTGAACAAAAGGATCGCGTCGGTGCGGGCTTCAACCCAGCGCCAGCCCACTCACGCCCAGCACCATGCCAACTGCGGCGATGGTTCGACGCGTGGCATCACCCTCCTTCAGCGCGTGCGCGCCCAGCAACGCGGCGAACAGGATGGACAGCTCGCGTGCCGGCGCGACATAGCTCACTGGTGTGAACACCATCGCCGTCAATACAAGGATGTAGGAGAGTGGGCTCAATACGCCAATGGCGATGACGGTTTTGCGATGGTCACGCCATGCGCGGCTGATGGCGCCTGGTTCGCGCTTCATGGCCATCGGCGTGAGCATCGCGATGCGCGAGAGGTTGGCACCCCAGTCGAACACCACCGGTGGAATCAACAATACCGCGACTGCCTGCTTGTCCCACACCGTGTAGCTGGCGATCATGCATCCGCACAGCAGTGCAAAACCGGCGCCAGCGCTGGCGTCCTTGCGTAACAGCTTGGCGGGATTCCCGGTTAGCACCAACGCGGAAATGCCGATCAGGATTGCACCGGCCAGTGCCAGCGCCGACATGTGTTCACCAAATATCAGCGTCGCGACGAGAATGGTGATGAGCGGGCCGGTTGCACGCGCCAGGGGATAGACCACGGATAGATCGCCGCCGCTCCGGTAAGCGCGATCGAGCAGCAGAAAATAAATCAGGTGCAGCAAGCCGCTGCCAAGGGTCACGCCAATCATGGTCGGCGTGAACGTGAAGTTGTTTGCAACAATCAGGAAAAGCGAAAACGGTGTCAGTGCGACGGCGGCGACAATGGCCGACAGCGAGAGTACGCCGATGCCGCCACCGCATTTCTTCAGAAGATAATTCCAGCCCGCGTGCAGGACGGCTGCTGCGACAACGAGTGCCAACGCGTAGGAGCTCAAAATGAAATTAGGGGGAAAAAATAACGTAGATCAAGCACTGAAGCGGATCGTGGCAGGAAAATGCCCGTTAAGCCGCGCCAGTGCTGGCGTTTGACTTGTAAAACTACGGCCGTAGCGCGTGAATGATTTCCAGATAGTCTTTTCGGTTCGGGTTGATGTAGCCGCGCCGGATCAGGCAATCGAGCACCACCAGTGCCGCGTCGACCGTGAACTCGTCCGGGTTTTTTTCCAGCCGGGCCATCATCTCTGCCACCGGTACACACTGGAATCCGCTCACTTCACCATCCTGGTTTTGCGGCGTAAATGTCTCGGGCAGGATGAGGTCATGCACAAACATGATTTCGTGATGCAAGCCTTCTTCAACTTCCCGTTTGCAACGCACGGCACCCGTGCTGATGGATGTTTTAGCGAGTTCCGGTGGGATGCCGGCTTCTTCAAAACTTTCCTTTACCAGCGTCTCGAAAGGCGACATGCCGCGAGCAATGCGTCCGGCGGCGAGGTTGTCGAGCTTGCCCGGATCGACAGCCTTGGCGTCGGCGCGCTGCGCAATCCACATATGCATCTCTCCGTGCCGCATGGTGAGGCCGTTCAGGTGCGAGGCGTACATAGTCAAGCCGAAATAGCGCGAGGCAGCGCGTTCAATATGAAACAGCGGCGGCGAATAGAAGGTTTCTGCAACGGTAACGAGTTCGCCGCGCCAGCCGTTGATCACCGTTTCCGTCGCCAGCGATTCCACCACCTCGGCAATTGCCACACTGCGATGCAGGGGCGTCTCAAAATCACCCAGCATGCCGACACCGCGCTGTCGTACCGAAAAAAACTCCGGCCACTCGGTGAGGCGCTCAGCAAATGAGCGCTTCATCCACCCTGCGAGGACACCTTGGACCGTGAATGGCAACAGGCTATCGGTCGGGTCAAACGCGCAAGCGGTTTGCACAAATGCGTCTAGGTCTCTTTGCATCGAAAAGGGCCGGTGATTTTTGACAATGGTAACGCAAAGCCCGAAATCTGTCGGCGTTAAAGAATCGCGGCGCGACGTTGCCTTTACGTTCGGCAGACTGCTAGACTTCGCGGCGTTAATAAGGGCCGTCGTACACGCTGAGGCGCACATCGGCGCGCCTTTATTTTTTCTGGCACTGGAGCGGCAAATGAAGGTCATCGTGATGGGTGCCGGCATCATTGGCACGGCGAGCGCGTGGTATCTGGCCAAGAGCGGCCATGACGTGACGGTCATCGACCGTCAGCCCGGCGCCGGACTCGAAACCAGTTTCGCCAATGGTGCGCAGATTTCGGTGTCGCAGTCGGAACCCTGGGCCAATCCCTCGGCACCGTTCAAGGTGCTGAAGTGGCTCACGCAGGAAGATGCACCGCTGCTGTTTCGCCCGAAATTCGAATGGCACCAGCTCTCGTGGGGCATGCGCTTCATGATCGAGTGCCTGCCCTGGCGCTTCCGGCACAACATTCGCGAGATGGTCAATCTGGGTTTGTACAGCCGAGACGCTCTTCAGGAACTGCGCAAGGAAACGGGCATCGATTACGACCATCTCACGCGCGGCATCCTGCAGTTTTATACGAGTAAGGCAGATTTTGAAGCAGGCAAATCGGCATCGGTTCTATTGCGTCAATATGGCATCGAGCGCGACGTGAAGACGGTGGAGGAAGCGATTGCAATTGAGCCGGCACTCCACCAAATCCGTGATCGCATTGCCGGGGCCACTTACGCTTCAACTGACGAGTCCGGCGATGCCTTCAAGTTCACGCAAAACCTCGCTGCGCTATGCAGCGCCAGAGGTGTGAAATTCAAATATGGCGCAATGGTCGAAGCTATCGAAACGGATGAGGGAAAAGTCAGCGGCGTGCGGCTGCGTCATTCGACCGGCCATACCGAAACCGATACGGCCGATGCCTATGTGTGCGCGATGGGCAGCTACAGCTACCTGATGTTGAAGCCTGTCGGTATCACCATTGCTGTCTATCCGGCCAAGGGCTATTCAGCCACGCTTTCCACCGAAGGCTTCGAAGGCGCTCCGATGGTGAGTCTCACCGATGAAGCGATGAAGATTGTTTTCTCGCGCATCGGCGACCGCATGCGTATCGCCGGGACTGCCGAGCTCGATGGCTACAGCACGCATCTTTCGCTGGTACGTACCGAGGCGCTGGTCAAGCGCGCGCGCGAGCTTTTTCCCAATGCCGCCGACTATGATCGTCCCGTCTACTGGACAGGTCTGCGCCCGGCAACACCGTCGAATTGTCCACTCATCGGGCGCACGCGTATCCAGAACCTGTTCCTCAACACTGGTCACGGCACGCTGGGCTGGACAGAAGGCTGTGGATCCGGGCGTGCGCTGGCGGATTTGATTTCCGGGCGTAAGCCGGCTGTCGACTACCAATTTTTGCGATAACAACTCATGACAACCGTTTCCCTCCAGGACATCCAGGCCGCGCGCGAAGTGCTCAAAGGCCACGTCGCCAATTCACCGTGCATGTATTCCCGC
>JAJAYN010000221.1 GCA_026786225.1 Burkholderiales bacterium
CCGTGCAATTCAAATATCGCAGGCTGGTTGACGTGTTGATGGCGGCGGTTCGTGAAAACGGTCTTGCGGCCAGCGATGTCGAAATCGAGCTGACCGAGACCGCGCTCGTCAGCGAGGGTGATATCACGATGAGCACACTCTATGAATTAGGCGCAAATGGATTTCGGCTGGTGGTCGATGATTTCGGCACCGGCTATTCGAACCTCGGTTATCTGAAGCGCTTTGATATCGACAAGCTGAAAATTGATCAATCTTTTGTGCGCAACATCACCACCGACCCCGACGACGCCGCCATTACACGCGGCATCATCAGCCTGGCGAAAAGTCTGGGTATGCGCGTGGTCGCCGAGGGGGTGGAACACGTTGCTCAACTGGATTTCCTTGAGGCGGCAGGCTGTGAGGAGGCGCAGGGCAACATGCTCTCCCGGCCGCTGACCCCGCTGCAGTTGCAGGAGAACTATTGACTGACGTGATATCGTGGCGTGATCTCCCACGAAAAAGCAGCCAAATGCCAACCTACAAACTTCAGGTGCAAGACGACGAGACCAACGCGGCCATCTGGCACGATGTGAAATCCGAACACGGTTCGATACTCGTATTTCAGGATGAAAATCAGGCGCGTGCAAAACTGGAAGAACTATTCCCGATATTGGTGAAGATGGAACGGTTCGCATCCGGCCCAAAACGTACGCGCGTCATCATCGAAAACCCTTACCAGGACATCGACGCGGAGAAGGAAAAATGACCATGGAATATCGACGTCTGGGACGCGCAGGACTGCGCGTGTCGGTGCTTTCTTTCGGCAGCTGGATCACCTACGGCAACCAGCTCGACGAATCCGCCGCGCTCAATTTGATGGCCGCTGCCCGCGATCACGGCGTGAATTTTTTTGATAACGCCGAAGTATATGCAAGCGGAAAATCGGAAGAATTGATGGGGGCGGCGTTAAAGAAGCTGGGCTGGGACCGGCTTACGTATGTCGTGACCACCAAATTCTTCTGGGGACTTCCCCCGAAATTTGGTGAAGGCATAAACGAAAAAAATACGCTCAATCGAAAATACCTGATGCAGGCAATCGATGCGTCGTTGAAGCGGCTGCAACTGGATTACGTCGATATCGCCTATTGTCACCGTCCCGATCCAAATACCTCGCTGGAAGAGACCGTGTTTGCGATGCACGACATGGTTGCCCGCGGCAAAGCGACTTATTGGGGCACCTCGGAGTGGAGCGCTGTCGATATCATGGGCGCGTGGCAGATCGCCGATAAACACCATCTGCACAAGCCTATCGTCGAACAACCTGAATACAATTTGTTCAACCGCAGCAAGGTCGAGCGCGAATACGCGCGGCTGTATTCTGAAATCGGTCTTGGCACGACAATCTGGAGTCCGCTCGCGTCGGGATTGCTGACCGGCAAATATGCCAAAGGGGTGCCGGCTGACAGTCGTGGCAGTCTGAAAAGCATGGCGTGGATGCACGACAGCCTGCTGGATCCGGCAAAGAACGCCATCGTCGTCAAGCTGGGAGCCATTGCACAGGATCTCGGCTGCACGACCGCACAACTGGCAATTGCATGGTGTTTGAAGAATCCCAACGTGTCCACGGTCATCACCGGGGCCTCGCGCGTTGAACAGGTGACTGAAAACATGAAGGCACTGCAGGTTTCAGCGCAGCTGACGCCGGATATCATGGCGCGGATTAACGCGATTTTCTGAAGGGAGCGCCATGAACGCAGATCCGATGATGACGGGTTCGTACGCTTCAAAGGAACAGGAGCGTACGTCGATACTGCGCAACCCAACCAGCGATCTGCATCTACGTCTCGATCAGGCCTGGCGCATCCTCAACCTGAATCAGGATCTGATCCGGTCAGCAGACCAAAAAATATATCTGCTCATCGTCATGTCTACGCTGCTGGTTTCTTATGTTGCATTCAATATCGAGAAGATCAGCAGGATTGGCCCGCTTCAATACGGCTTGCTGGCCGTATTCATCCTCGCTTGCGGGGCTTTTTATTTTTATGCACTGTCCACACTCTTTCCACGCAGGAACCACATCACTGCACCGGAAAATGTCGGCCTGATTTTCTTTGGCGACATCGCCAGGCGGCTCAGGCCGGAAGACTACGTGGAGGACATCAACGCCATTCCGCTCACCCGGCTGTTCGACGATTTGTCACGCCAGATCTATTTGGTCGCACAGGTCGCCACCAACAAGTACAAGGCATACGGCCGTGCCTGGCGGGCGATGCTGATCGAAGTCAGTTTGTTTATCGTTCTCGCCATGAGCATGGCACTGACACGAAGCTAGTGGTGCAGCCATGGATATGAAAAAAGTAAATGCCGCGAATCTGCGCGCCATCGGCTATGACGACAAGCGACGCGTGCTGGTGGTGGAGCAGTCTGCTGGCACATACGAGTACGCCAATGTATCGGCTGAAGTATGGCGGCGATTTTCGACATCGTCATCGATGGGAAGTTTTTTCAGGGACACCATCGAAGAGGATTACCAGAAGCGGCGCATCAAGTAGTTACTTTTAGAAAAAAGGGCGACTCCGATGTTTGGATCGATCAAGGGAATTCGCGCGATTCGCGATACAGCGCGCCGCTTTGGCAGCGAATATGCGAAGCCGCGAAAACTCGTCAAAGCGTGCAAGCAGCTATTGTCCGAGCGCGGCGAAGCCTCCGGCGTTTCGCACGCGCAGGAGACGCTTGCGTTGTACGCAGAACTGTCCAGGGAAGACCAGCTCGTTTTCTTTCTCGCGCTGAAAAACGAATTCTCGCCCGACCCGCAGCAGGTGCTGGCGACTGCCACCGCCTACGCGACGTCACCGGACAGTGCGCATCTTGCTGCACTTACCCGCGCAGCCGAGCCAGCGAGGCAGGAGTTATTGCGGCGCCTCAATCGCGCGCCCGGTGGTACGCGCACCATCGTTAGTATGCGCGAGCGCCTCCTCGATGCCCTGCCCAGGGACCGTGAACTCCAGCAGGTCGATGACGATTTTCATCACCTGCTGCAATCCTGGTTCAATCCAGGTTTCCTGCGTATTGCGCGGGTCGACTGGAATACGCCCGCCACATTGCTCGAACAATTGATCCGCCATGAAGCCGTCGACGAAATTCGTGGTTGGAATGATTTGCGCCGCCGCCTGCAGGGGGATCGTCGCTGCTTCGCTTTTTTTCATCCTGCGCTGCCCGATGAGCCCCTGATATTCGTCGAGGTCGCGCTGTTGAACGAGATGCCCGCAGCAATCGAGCCGTTGATCACCGTCGACAGCGAGCCCAATCCGGCAGCCGATTTCAATCTGGCCGCTTTTTACAGCATCAGTAATTGCCAGCCCGGTTTGCGGGGTATTTCGATGGGTAATTTTTTGATCAAACAAGTGGCGGGCCTGCTCGCGGCAGAGTTCCCGCGCGTGAAACGCTTTTGTACGCTCTCACCGATTCCGGGTTTTCGCGACTGGCTTCGGCGCATGCTCGCCGAAGCGGGGCGGGCCGACACGGTATCGCAGACGGTGCGGCAAAGTCTCGATGGCGTGCAGCGCGCCATTGGGCCGCTACTGGAAAAAGGTGTCAACGAGTTGCGTGCCGCGGATCGTCTGCGCGAAAAATGTGCCAAAGATCTGGAGTGTCTTTGCGCGGCCTATCTGCTTGGCGTCGGCGAGCCCGATGGCGTCACGCGAGACCCGGTCGCACGCTTTCATCTCAACAACGGCGCGCGCATGGATCGGCTCAATCCGGCAGGCGACCTCTCCGACAAAGGTCTCAAGCAGTCGCTGGGCTTTATGGTCAATTACGTCTACGATCTGAAGACGATCGAGCGAAACCACGAGAAATTCGTCAGCGGCACAACCGAGGCGTCCAAGCAGGTGCGGGCGTTGGTGGGCTAGCACGGCCATACAAAAGTCCGCATTTGAGATTGTTTTGCGCAGTCACGGCGCGGAAGCGGCGGATATGCTTCGGGAAGATAGGATGGCAACTTTTTTGTCGGTGACGACGAGTTGGCAAACTCGATGACCGTACAAATGCTCAAGCTCGTCAACGCCGGCAAAGCGGGCACGGCGCACTAGCCGAGCAGTGATTCAGTAGTAAATAAGTGCGCGCGCCTTTCCCCAGAAGACGCGATACGAAAAAATCGTGTACGCCAAAATCACCGGCAATACAACCAGCGTGCCAACCAGAATAATCATCAGTGATTCCGGTGCGCTGGCGGCGTCCCAGATGGTGATCTTGTTCACCACCAGATTGGGATAAAGGCTGTAGGCCAACCCCAGAAACGCGAGTACAAAAATCGCAACCGTTCCCGCAAAAGGAATCCAGCAATGGCGATCATTTTCCTGCGGCAGGGTTCGCAATGTCCGCTCGACCAGCACGAACAACACCAGGGTCAGCAGTGGAATAGGACTCAGAATCAGGAGGTTCGGCATGGAAAACCATTTCTCGAATATCCGGGCGCTCACCAGCGGCGTCATCAACGACACTGCCGCCACCCCAAGCCCCGTCATCCACAGACTGCGCCGCGCCCAGAACACCGCACGCTTTTGCAAGTCACCATCGGTTTTCATGATCAGCCATCCAGCGCCTAGCAGCGCATAGCCCGCCGCGAGACACATGGCGATGAGGCATGCAAAGCCGATGTTTATCCAGTTCGATTCATAACCTACAACGTGCATGCCCAGCATATAGCCCTGCGCGAGACTGGTCAGCAGAGAGCCGCCAAAGAAAATCCGGTTCCACACCGCCTTGTGATCGTCCTGTGCCTTCACCCGAAAATCGAAGGCCACACCGCGCA
>JAJAYN010000222.1 GCA_026786225.1 Burkholderiales bacterium
ATCCTCCTTCGTCGTTCTCGACCGTCAACATCGCAATCGACAAATTCTCAATTAACGAGCAAACGAACGCCAGTTCCGCCGTGTGTTGTCTTTCTGTTTTCACAAAAATCTCCCGTGCCGTGTTTCGTTGGTCTAAGCCCTTGAAAATGGCCGAAATTCAAAATGCAGCGTACGTCGCCAAAATATTCAGCGCTTCACGATTCCCAAGTCCGATGCATCCCAATATTCAGCAGGCTTGGGGACAAATTTCAGTGGAGCCAGATAGGGTGAGCCAGGCCCCCGCATGGCTTTACGTCGCGATTTTCATGACTCTCTATAGAAGTAGACGCCATCGCTTGGCTGGCGCGTCAATCAAAGGATCCTCACCCCAAACGCTGCATTTGGATCACGAACGTTGTTCGAAAAGCTCTGCCTTGCGTGCGGCAAGCTGGCCACCTAATTCCACCATATCCAGCTTGGCGGCCTTTGCTTTAGGAAACATTTCTTCTTGCTCTTCCTTGACGTGATGCTTCACGTATTCGGACAAAACCTTGATCTTCGCGTCGAACATGTCTCCATCCGGTGTCACACCTTCGACTTGGGCGATCAAGTCCTTGAGCGTTGCATGTTCCACCGTTGCCTCCGGCACCAGATCATGATCCTTCAGTGCCCGCTGTACTGCAGGATAGAAAATCTCCTCTTCGACTTGCGCATGTACGCTTAACTCGGCGCAGATTTTTGACACCAGCGCCTGTTTTTTTGCGATAGCGCGCGTTTTCTCATATTCCGCAAACAGCTCAGCTACGGCCTTGTGGTCGGCACGCAGCAACGCGGTTGCTTCCTGTGGCTTTGAGCCGCTGTTTGACAGGGTGATCGTCGACATGACATTGTTTCCTTTAAGTTGAGTTGCGCGCGGCGGCTAACGCACGAACAGAGCGATAAGAATAATTATGGGAATGGGTATGCCGAGGAACAGCAAAAGTAGTGAACGCATATTGGACTCCTAAGTTGAAAAGGTGATGTAACGATCAGGCGTCGCGACGGCGACCGCCGTAGGTAGCCGCAAAGCTGGCCACGAATGCCCCAGTAAGCATGGAGATGAACAACCACAGGGCGGCATATGAGGAAGCCTTTCGCGCCCTGTCTGCGGCCTCTCTGGTCGCGGCCTCCATTGCTCGAAGTTTCAACTGCGCACGCGCGTACGTGTCGTTGACGCGTTTTTCCGATTCCTGCTGCGTAAGTCCGGTACGCTGTGCCACAATTTGTCCCACATAGCGAGCGTCGTCCGGGGGCAAGGTGGCATTTTGAAAATTGCTCACGAATATGCGGCCCACTTCCGCAACGGTCCCAGCTGCAACAGGCCCGGCTGTCACCATGGTCGCCGTGGTATTGCTACCTGTTGGCGTTGCAACGGTCTGTACCCCAACTACGTCGCTACGAAATAGGGAATCAACGAAATAACCCATCGACCCGCCACCTTCATCTGACTTTGTAGAGCTGCTGGCCACGCTAGCGCCGGCGGCAGTCGCCGCCACCGTCGCTGTGGATGCAATGGAAGCGCCCGCTTTGACGCCGCCGCCAATGATTGATCCTGTCGCGGAGGTCAGCAATGCAGCGGTCGCGAGCGAAGCAATCGCCCAAGCGAGGAATCCATGCACGGTATCGCGAAAGTAGACTTCATCGGTATGCGTATTAATCCACCTCGTGCGCAGTCGGCCTGCGAGATAGCCGCCCATGCCTGACGCGGCCAGTTGTGTAAAGGTGACCCAGAGGATTGTGGATACGCCTATCGTCGCTGCGCTCGCACCTTCATACGCCCAAGGCGATATCGCGGAAAGGCCAAGACCGACGCCGAGTAATAACAAGATGAGCGACAAGGCGGCTGCCGCTGCGGCCCCCGCAATGATGGCACCCCACGAGACCGCGCTCAGGTGGGCTCGAACTGAGTCTGACGGCGACGACGATAGTGCATGTTCGCGGCTTGAGTCACTTATTGTGGCCGCATTGGTCAGGGACATAATTTCCTCCTAGGAAATTTGAGGTGGAAAACAGATATCGAAATTGATGGGCAATTTTGCTTGCGTGGTCACATACATCGCGTAGGCGGTGCGGTTGAAGTGATGTAGGACTGAATGCAATATTGGGTAACCGTGGACCAATCAATATTCGGAAGGAGTCTGCGCGAACCGAGGAAGACGTTCCGTATGTCACTGCACATAGCAAAAAAAAATTATTCCGAAGTGTTCCGCCGCCATGTCATCTTCAGCAAATCAACCGGTCCGTATCAAGTCGCCGTTAAGACCGAAGCTTGTCGTTCAGACGCTTGTCGCTGGTAACACTCGCAAGCACATTGCTCGAGCCGAACGCGATCGTGTATGTCGATTTGTCTGCGGGTGTAGTGAATAATCCCGGCATTGCGAAGCCGGCACGTGCCAGCATGAGCGCCACGTCCGCCCCCATGGTGCCACCGCCGACGACGAGGGCAGTCGATCTGGATGGCTTGTCAAACATCGTGCCTGCCATCCAGAAACACCGGCGCGACGAGCGTCATCG
>JAJAYN010000223.1 GCA_026786225.1 Burkholderiales bacterium
AGCCAGATGCATGCGGTGACGCACTTCCAGCGTAAAGCCCACCGTCGTGTAACGATTCTCGCTCTCGGCCATCTGGTCTTCCATGTTGACATAAGAGATGTTGGAGTCGGTCGCTGCGATTTCAGCAGCCAGCTTGGCCAATACGCCGCGACCATCGGTGACGGTCACGCGAATATCCACCTTGAATAACCTGTCGATCAACGGATCCCATTGCACATCGATCCATTTCTCGGGGTCGAACTTGTACGGGTGAATCGAAGGGCAATCGTGCGTGTGAATGACAAGACCCTGCCCCCCCTTGATCTGGCCGATGATGGGGTCGCCCGGAATGGGGCGGCAACACGGTGCAAATTGCACCGCCATGTCTTCAGTACCACGAATGGTGATGGAGTCGCGCTGCCGGTGTTCCGGCGAGACCAGATCGGTCAAGGCGAAAAGCTTCCGCGCGGCGACAATCGCCAGTCGTTTGCCCAAGCCAATCTCGGACAACACCTGTTCCTTGGTTTTGGCACTGTCACCCTTGAACAGGCGCGTCCAGTGTATTTTGCCGATGTCGTTGGGATCGAAGTTGAATGATCCGACCGCCTGGATCAGCAGCAATTCACCGAGTTCGACCGATTCGGCCTGCTGCGTTGTCTTCAGGTAATGACGAATTTGCGAACGTGCACGGCCGGTGGTGGCGTAGTTGAGCCACGCCGGATTCGGCCGCCCGGCGGCACCGGTCACGATCTCCACGCGGTCACCATTTTTGAGGCGGGTGGACAGGGGAACATTGGTGTCGTCGATGCGCGCGGCGACCGCGCGATTACCGACATCCGAGTGTATGGCGTACGCAAAATCCAGCGCCGTGGCGCCTTTGCGCAGGGGATGAATCTTGCCCTTGGGCGAGAATACGTAGACCTCGTCGGGGAACAGATCGACCTTGATGTGCTCCAGAAATTCGAGTGCATCCCCGGATTCAGACTGCAGCTCCAGCAGCGATTGCAGCCACTGATGCGTGCGCTGCTGGATGTCCGACTGGTGGTTGCCGTTTTCAGCTTTCGCGTCCAGCGTTTTGTAGAGCCAGTGTGAGGCGACGCCGGCCTCGGCGATCTTGTGCATGTCACCGGTGCGGATTTGCAGCTCCACTGGCGTGCCGTAGGGGCCAAATAACGTGGTGTGCAGGGATTGGTAACCATTGGCCTTGGGGATGGCGACGTAATCCTTGAATTTGCCCGGAAATGGTTTGTAAAGCGTGTGCAATGCGCCGAGCGCGGTATAGCAGGAGACGAGATCCTTGACGATAATGCGAAAGCCGTAAATATCGAGCACTTCCGAAAACGAAATCTGCTTCTCGGCCATCTTCTTGTAGATCGATGACAGATATTTTTCGCGGCCCGTCACCACCGCATCGATATTGAATTCTTTCAGCCTCGCTTTGATCGAGTCACGAATTTTGCCGACGACTTCGCGTCGATTGCCGCGCGCTTTCCTGACCGCTTTTTCGAGCACCGAGAAACGGTGCGGATGCAGGTATTTGAAGCCAAGGTCCTCGAACTCGTAATACACGGCGTTGAGGCCAAGACGGTTTGCAATCGGCGAATAAATTTCCAGCGTTTCCTTGGCAACGCGTTCCTGCTTGGCTTGTGGCACGGCGTCGAGCGTGCGCATATTGTGGAGGCGATCAGCCAGCCTGATGAGGATCACGCGAACATCGCGCGCCATGGCCAGCAACATTTTGCGGAAATTCTCGGCCTGCGCTTCTTCGAGCGTGGCGAACTGCAATTTGTCGAGCTTGGAAACACCGTCCACCAGTTCGGCAACAGCTTTGCCGAATTTCTTCGCAATGTCTGTTTTGGTCGTGGGGGTGTCTTCGACCACGTCGTGCAGCAATGACGCGATCAGCGCCTGGGGATCCAGATGCCAGTGGGCAAGAATGGTCGCAACCGCAAGTGGGTGCGTGATATAGGCTTCGCCGGAGTTGCGCGTTTGCCCTTCGTGCGCGATGTGCGCCATGTCGTATGCCGCTGCGACGTTTTCGATGTCGGCAGGCTTCAGGTACGTGGCGAGTAGTTCTTTGAGCGCAGTCGCGTTGGGATCAACGGCAACGTCAGGTCCGGGCGATGCTGCGATGAGCGTGTCGATTGGGGCAGCCTTGACGGTGGAAGCCTGCGCATGCGCTGGCTGACTCTGGGAGGAGGAGAGATTCGTCATGAGGTCTCATCCTTCTCTCAGCCTGCTGCGTCACATCTCGGGTTGCGGCGTCGGTACGACCGGCAGTGGATTCAGAATCTCGGCACCCACGCGACCCGTCGCGATTTCGCGCAGGGCAATGACGCACGGCTTGTCGCGGCCCGCGTCCACATAAGGCGCTGAACCCAATGCAATCTGGCGTGCACGGGTGGTCGCTGCGAGCGTAAGCTCGAAACGGTTGGGAATCAGTCTGATGCAATCATCAACAGTAATACGTGCCATTTTCTAACTCCAAGCGAGTCTGATTACAGTAGACATGCAACCAGAACAAAAAAAGATAGGCCGCCTTGTTGTCCAAGTGCCGCCATGCCAAAGCAAAAAACTTAAGAGATGAGATTTGCGTGCAACCGCAACTGCCGGGTGGCCGTCAGCCGAAGCGCCCGAACGACCGACTGCAAATCGGTCAAAGCCACGCTAAAGTCTTCATTAATAATAACATAATCCGCTTCGTGGACGTGCTTTAAGTCCTCGCGGGCGGCCGCTAACCTGTGCTCGATCACTTCTTTCGAGTCTTTTCCGCGTTTGACGAGACGCTCCCTGAGCACCTCAATCGAGGGGGGCAGTATGTAGATGTAAGTCATGTCTCGAAAAAGTTTTTTTACCGCGCGCGCGCCCTGCCAATCGATTTCGAGCAATACGTCCGACCCTTTGGCGCGAGTCTTTTCAATCCACAGCCGCGATGTGCCGTAAAAATTGCCATAAACCTCGGCGTGCTCCAGAAATTCACCGCGCTCGATCATTGCGGTAAATTCTTCACGCGTCACAAAGAAATACTCGCGGCCCGATTCTTCGCCAGGACGTGGCGGACGCGTGGTGAATGAAATGGACAAGCCGATGTCGGGCTCACGTTCCAGCAAGGCATTGACAAGACTTGATTTGCCGGCGCCCGAGGGCGCAACAATAACGTAGAGGCAACCGGAGATTGAAGGACTCATTGCAAATGCGCCTGTGCGAATTTCTTGCTGCACCCTTTACTCGATATTCTGAATCTGCTCGCGCATCTGTTCGATCAGAACCTTTAGTTCAACCGCCACTTTGGTGCTCTCGGCAGAGACCGATTTCGAACCCAGGGTATTGGCTTCACGATTCAATTCCTGCATAAGGAAATCGAGACGTTTACCGACCGCACCACCAGATTTCAACACGCGACGCACCTCGGAAATATGTGCGCTCAAACGATTCAATTCCTCACTGACGTCGATGCGCGAGGCAAACAATACGACTTCCTGTTTGAGCCTCTCATCGGAGGCGCTTCCGGCCATTGCCTCCGCGAGCTTCAGGGCCAGCTTTTCCTGATACGCCGCAACCATTTCCGGGATCAAGGGTGTGACTTGTTTAACGAGGACCTCGATGCCATCCAGGCGCTGGTTAACCATGGCGGCGAGTTTCTCGCCTTCACGCTCACGGGTGGCATTGAGATCGACAACCGCGCTCTTGAACAGCACGATCAGCGCCTCCTTGGCAGCGTCGGTGCCCATCGCCTCGGCCGACATCACGCCGGGTGCATGCATGATCTCCCACACGGATAGGCGGGCGGCGTCAAATTTCATGAGTATCTGATTTTGCGTTTCCGCCAGTGCGGTCAGTGCATCTTCGTTGGGCTTCAATGAATCGCGCGACGCCACAGGCGTAAAGGTAACGCGACACTCGACTTTTCCTCGGGTCAGCCTGGCCGCGACCAGTTCGCGCATTGTCTGCTCCAGAGAGCGCAGGTCTTCAGGCATGCGGGTCTGGAACTCAAGATAGCGGTGGTTGACAGTCTTGAGTTCGAGCGCAAACCGCCCCCCGGGCACCTCTCCGCTCACGGCGGCAAATCCGGTCATGCTGGTGATCATGGTGTGGTTGAGCTCAGAGTGATTGAGGCGGAAGAAAAATGAGCAGAAAGAAAGGGATAATGAACGCGACAACGAAAACGCAAGCGCGTTTGGCGATTTTGCCACGCCGCTTTACATACCCAGTACAACACTGGACAATTATAGCTTAGTGATTTCTCGCGCCCTTTTGGGACGCGGAGATTCGATCCCGACAAATGGCCTCGCAATCCAACGAACCGTTACCCGACGGGTACCGACTCAACAATTACACCATCGAAAAGCTGCTGTCATCGGGCGGGTTTTCGATTGTGTATCTTGGGCGCGATGACAACGGTTCGCCTGTGGCGATCAAGGAATATCTTCCGGCCGCGTTGGTGATTCGCGTCGGTGGCGCCGAAGTAAAGATTAATTCCGACGAAAATCTTGCGGTATTTCGTCACGGCCTCAAATGCTTTTTTGAGGAAGGCCGTTCGCTTGCAACGATCTCCCATCCCAATATCGTGCGTGTGGAAAATTTCTTCCGCGCCAACGAAACGGTTTACATGGTGATGCAATATGTGCGTGGCCGCACATTGCAGTTTCACATTCAGCGCCACCGCCATGAGTTCACCGACAGCTTCGTGCGCCGCCTGTTTACACATCTGCTCAATGGACTGCGCGAGGTGCATGCCAACAAATTGCTGCATCTCGATAT
>JAJAYN010000224.1 GCA_026786225.1 Burkholderiales bacterium
CCCATAACGCCACTGGCAGATTTTGGAGCATAAAAATACGTAAGCCCAAGACTCGTAGCAAAGAAAAAACCTGCGCACACAGCGGTGGAGCGGGATAGAAAATTCGCCGCCCCGGAGGAACCAAACAAGCTGCCCGCGGACCCGGTACCAAATGCCGCGCCCATGTCAGCACCTTTGCCGTGTTGCAACAGCACCAATACCACTATCGCGATCGCCAACATCACGTGAATCGTCAAAATAACATTTAACAGCATGACACTCTTCCTTTAGTTCCCAGTACTCTGTCCACTCAATCTGGAACGGCACATTACAGCGCGTTCCAGATACCCAAAAATTCCTCGGCGACCAATGACGCCCCGCCAATCAATCCACCATCTATGTCCGGTTTGGCAAACAACTCGACGGCATTGGACTTCTTCACACTACCACCATAAAGAATTGATAAATTCTCGCCGACCTCAAGGTTCAGTTCTCTTATTTTGCCGCGCAAAAATGCATGTACTTCATCAGCTTGTCCGGGAGTGGCCGTCTTGCCCGTTCCAATTGCCCAAACTGGTTCATACGCCAACACGCCAAGAGACAGACTTTTTATGCCATGGGTTTCAATTGTCGCGTGTAGTTGCCGCCAAATTACTTCCTGTGTCTTACCACTTTCCCGCTCAGCCAACGACTCACCTACACAAAGTACTGGCACCAATCCGGACTTAAGTGCCGAGCCAAACTTGCTGGCGACCATGGCATCGGTATCACCAAAGACTGCCCGTCGCTCCGAGTGACCGATAATTGCAAATTTCGCACCGAATTCCGCCACCATCCCCGCAGAAACCTCACCAGTGTAGGCGCCAATTTCCATGCAGCTCACATCCTGTGAGCCCCATTCGATTCCGGAGCCGATCAGCTCCGTCTGCGCTTGAGAAAGATATGGGGTTGGTACACACACCACGCAGGTTTTGCCTGCTATGGCAGGCCCAAAGCCAGTCTTTAGCGTATTTAGCAACAATCCGTTGCTCACTAGACTACCGTTGAGTTTCCAGTTACCAATGACAAAACGGTTTCGCAAGTGACAAATCCCGAAATCCAGCAAAGCGAAAGATTATAGCTGGTAAGTGCGTTTCGGGCAATCGAAACCAGATGCAAATGCGCTAGCTATCGCTGCAAATCCAGGCGACTTTCAGCACCTTGGTCGCTCGAGTCGACTGTGCGTAGTAACGTCTCTTTGATTTTGTCGCGCGCTTGAAGAAAAGGTGAATCCAGGGCAGCTTCGCCAAGAAAAGCATCGAGGTCGTCATGTTCTCGACGCAGGCGCGCAACCAGCCCCAGAAATAGATCCGTCAGCGCTGGGTCGAATTGTCGCCCCCGCAAAGACATGATTTCTGTCAATGTGCTATCCAGTGGCCAAGCGGATTTATACGGACGCTTATGTGTGAGCGCATCAAATACATCAGCCAGCGCAGTCATCCTGGCTGCTTCCGGAATTGACTCACCGGCCAGCCCGTTCGGATAACCCGTGCCGTCCCACCACTCGTGGTGAAAACGTGCAATTTCTTCAGCTGTTTTCATGTGCGCGATATTACTGTTCGCCAAAACTTCTGCGCCAATCGTCGTGTGGGTCTTCATTACTTCGCGTTCGGCAGCGTTCAACTTTGCAGGCTTCAACAAGATGCCATCCGGGATGCCCACTTTGCCGATATCGTGCAGACGCGCTGCGATGTCGATCATGAAAATCGCCTCCTCGTCACAGCCATTTTCTTTGGCCAGTAGAGACGCGAGACGCCCAACCCGGTAGGAGTGCGCCCCTGTGGAATCGTCGCGCAATTCGGCAACCACCGCGATACGTTCCATTGATTCAACCTGGGCCTTGAAGAGCCCCTGTTTGGCAACCCGGCCTTCCAACACCTCTTGGTGAGTCGTCAATCGGCGAAAGACACTCGCCTCATCTTCCAGCGCCGGGTGAAGCTGCTCCAGCTGGAGCTTTACGTGTTGCAAAACGTTTTGTTTTTGCGTGGCGCTTTGTTGCTCCAGCAATTGACGAAGGTAAATAAGTGCTTGATCGGGCTTGCCTGCAAATTCAAGCGCTTTGACGAGCGCCATCAAAACATCCCGGGGCGAAACCTTGAGGGCCTTGGCACGTTCTAGCGTTTTAGTGAGCCGCGTAATCCCGACATCCGCTTGGCCGGAAAATACCTCCGCTAACCCCTCTGCTACCGCCGCGAAAATATCTGCTCGCGGCGACCTTGTGCGGGATGCATACAAGCGCGACAATTTGGCGTGCTCCTTCGCGCCTTCGCAATTGTCTGCTTCCAATAATAGCCGTGTGTAATTGTTCTCCATGATGACGCGATTGAGTGCGGATTGCGCGTTATTCGATTCCCCCGACAAGGATACCGCTCGCTCTATCGCCACTAAACCAGCCCGAATTTCATCAAGGTTTAATCGACAATAAGCAATGTTTCCATACGCATTCGCTTTTGCCACATTCGACTGGGAGCTTAGCGCATCGAAATTTTC
>JAJAYN010000225.1 GCA_026786225.1 Burkholderiales bacterium
GGCATGCTGAATCTGCGCTGGTACTGGCCTACGGCAATAACATTTCCATCCTGTTCGCAGAGTCCCGCCATACGCTTCGACTGGTCGACCCATTCCTTTTCGAAGGTGAGTCAGATGCGAACGCTGGCCGACTCACGGCGATGATGCCGGGCCGCGTGGTCAAGGTGATGGCAAAGGTGGGGGACAGCGTGAAAAAAGGTCAGGCGCTTATCATCATGGAAGCGATGAAGATGGAGCACACCATCGTCAGTCCAAAAGACGGCATCGTTGAACGGGTCGCGTTCAAGGAAAATGACCTTGTGCCGGCAGACGCCGTGTTGTTCGCATTTGAGGAATGAGCGAACGGATTTCTTATGCTGATGCAGTTACCAGCGTCGGACTTTTGCCTCTATGTATGCAGTGGCGAAGGAAAAAGTAAAGGGCGCTGCACTCACGTACAACGCCCTCTTTTTGCAATAGCTGCTTTTGGTTAGTAGCGGTTCGACGGACGATTGCTAGGCCGTACATCCACGTTGATCGGCATCGTTGGACCCGGATCGTAGGACATGCGCGTGCTGTATTCGCGACCGTTGTAGTTGTAACGCACGTCGTAGCCGCGGATTTCATCGCGATACTCCGACACAACGTCGCAGCGCTGAACATCGCGGGTGACAGGCACTCTCTCAACCTCGTATGCGCTTGCGCGACGATAACCGCTGTCATAGCCGTTATTGTTGGTGCGCTCTACGTTATTACCAATGAGGCCGCCAATGACCGCGCCCGCTGCAGTACCACGATCACGTCCGCCGGAGCTGTTACCAAATTGATGGCCGATGACGCCGCCGACGATTGCGCCCAACAGAGCGCCACCGCCAGAATTGGGACGGGACTCAGTAATATATTCTTGCTGAGCGGGACGAACGAAACGGCGCTGGTCGTATGAGGTGATCTGCTCGTTGTAACACTCGCGTCGCGGTACATTGACGCGCTCAAGCAAAGGCGTGGCGGAAATTACGGTGGCGACATCGCTGTGCGGCGCGGCCGACGCAAGCCCGGCAGACAAACCCAGTGTAGAAAGCACGGCAATAGTCAAAACAGTTTTCATAAAGGTCTCCTGATGGCGTTTAGTACACCCCGGTAACGAGGCAAGCATACGGTTGGTTGACCGCGAACTTCACGGCGAGTTGCAACAACACGTGACCTACAATGTGAGATATTTCACACTTACGCGGCTTGCTTGCGTTGCCTCCCAAAACAGCCTGACATTTTGGAAATTGTCATCTCACCGACAGCGTTCTTACGTGCCGTGTCGCTCAATGGATGTCATCGCAGGCGGCGAATTTCGTTTATCCTAGAATCCTCAGTTGGACGGGTGTGAGTGTGCGTTTTTGCAGCTTTCTGGCAAGGCGCGACGACGAAGCAGGCTTCACCCTGCTAGGAGGAGCAACGCTGCCAGGGAGCTGCAAAAGCGTGCAATCACACCCGTAGCGTTGTCACCCAAATGGTGAACGACCAGAACGCGGTAATCTTCAAACATATCAAGTGCGTATTGGTCAAGTTAAGCGGTCAACTGAGGATTCTAGGTTTATGCATTGCCCGCAACGCAAGCGCTGGCGCGCGTCGCAGCTGGCACAGGCTGGGAGAGCCTGTCCTTCCTGCCTCCCAGACCGATGTGCCACAAAACGCGAAAACGCTGTCGAATCTATAATGACAAAGAAATACGTAGATGCTCAAGCAGCGCGTAGCCAGACTCAACCAGGAGATCCACCATGTCAGCCGTACTCAAACCCCAAACAAGCACGCCGCCCACTGTCAAACTGCTCATCAACGGCAACTTCGTTGAGTCCAAGACAACTGTCTGGAAGGATGTCGTTAACCCGGCGACCCAGGAAGTGCTGGCACGCGTACCGTTTGCGACTGCTGAAGAACTCGATGCCGCCATCGCGGGCGCGGCTGAAGCATTCAAGACCTGGAAAAACACCTCCATCGGTGTGCGCGCTCGCGTGATGTTGAAGCTGCAGGAACTCATCAAGCGCGACATGAAAAAACTCGCGGCGTGCCTCACCGCCGAACAAGGCAAAACCCTGCCGGATGCCGAAGGTGACGTATTCCGTGGCCTGGAAGTGGTCGAGCATGCCTGCTCCATCGGCACGCTGTCGCTTGGCGAAATTGCCGAGAACGTCGCTGGTGGTATCGACACCTATTTCATCCGCCAGCCGATCGGCGTGTGCGCCGGCATCACGCCGTTCAATTTCCCGGCGATGATTCCGTTGTGGATGTTCCCGATGGCCATCGCCTGCGGCAACACCTTTGTGTTGAAGCCTTCCGAACAGGACCCGATGACGCCGATGTTGCTTGCAGAACTTGCCATGGAAGCCGGCGTACCACCGGGTGTGCTGAACATCGTGCACGGTGGCAAGGATGCAGTGGATGCACTGTGCACGCACCCCGCAATCAAGGCCGTATCGTTCGTGGGCTCATGTCACGTTGGTGAGCATGTCTACAAGCTCTCCAGTGACCACGGCAAGCGTGCGCAATGCATGATGGGTGCCAAGAACCACGCCATCATCATGCCGGACGCTAATAAGGATCAATCGCTCAACGCGCTCGTCGGTGCGACCTTCGGCGCGGCGGGTCAGCGCTGCATGGCGACTTCGGTCGCTGTGCTGGTGGGTGAGGCCAACAAATGGATACCCGACATCGTCGCAAAAGCCAAGACGCTTACCGTCAATGCCGGTAGCGAGCCCGGCACCGATGTCGGCCCAGTCATCTCCACGCAAGCCAGGCAGCGCATCGAGTCGCTGATTGCCACCGGCGTGTCTGAGGGCGCAAAACTGGAACTGGACGGTCGCAACCC
>JAJAYN010000226.1 GCA_026786225.1 Burkholderiales bacterium
ATTAAACGCAACACCTTCGGCCTCGAGCAGAATTCGCTGGTAGTCGTCACCACCGCCATCCCAATCTCTTAAGCGCAAGCTGATTCGCCCTTGCGCGTTAATGACACGGTGCCATGGGATTTTTTTGTTTTGCGGCATCGCCGCCAGGGCATAACCAGCCTGCCGCGCATGTCTTGGCATTCCCACGAGCGCGGCGATCTGGCCGTAGGTTGCGACTTTCCCGCACGGAATACGCTTGACCGCTGCCCACACCCGTTCGTGAAGCGCCGCGGACACTAGTACTCAACAGGAATCGGATCGAGGCTACGCCACAGATACCAGGTCGCCACCGTACACCAGGGCGAGAAACGCTCGAAATACCACTGCACCTCCGCCTTTTCGAGTCGATCACCATCGTGGTAGTGCTTTTCCACCGCGCGAATAACGCCAATGTCGTCGATGGGCCAGATATTCGGACGCATGAGGTAAAAGATCAGGAACATTTCAGCCGTCCAGATACCGATTCCCTTGACTTCCACCAGTTCCGCAATCACGTCATCGTCGGTCATCGTGTGCCAGCGTTTTGGCTTGATCCTGCCGTCGGCAAAGTGCGCGGCGAGATCCTGCATATAAGCGATCTTCTGGCGTGAGTTTCCTGCGGCGCGAAGGTCTTCCGGCGTTGCCGCCAGCATGTTTGCTGGGCTGACGGTTCCTATCAAAGCTGCGGTCTTGTTCCAAACCGACTGTGCAGCCTTGACCGAAATCTGCTGGCCGACGATAGCACGCGCCAACGTCTGAAATGGGTCGCCGCGCGTGCGCAGTTGCGCCTCCGGATAGTCCTTGATGAGTTTCTTCATGACCTTGTCGCGTTTTGCCAAGGCTGTACACGCTTCATTCCAGTAGTCGGGCGTCATTTTTTTAGTGTTGTCTTTTAAGTTTGCGGCGTCTCCACATGCCCGAAACTATACAGCGCCAAAGTATCATCGTTACGACGTAGCCGCCGACTGCGAAAATCGTGCATTGCAGGGCCAATCCGATCAGCAGCGTGCGGCCCAGAGAGACGATCCAGTCGAACATGAGCGGCACGACTTTCCAGAATTCCAGCCAGGGCACCGAAAAATCCGGCGGCATCACATTGCCCACCGGCTCCCCTGTCACCAAAGCGCCGATCGTGTAGGCGAGGATATAGAGGGGGATGAAGGTAAATGGATTGGTATAGAGCGTCGTCGCACACGCCACAATGACATTGGCGCGCAGCGGGATGGCAATCAGCACTGCCAGTAGCATTTGCACCGGACCGGGTATAAGGCCGGTAACGAGGCCGACAGCCACACCCAGCGCCACCGAGCGCCTGTGCATATGCCAAAGCCTGGGGTGTCCCAGCCATGGCGTGAGGAAACGCAGGTATTTGTTGCCGGTAATGCTGCTTGCTTTGGGCAGCTTGTCGCGCAGATAGCGTTTCATGGCCCGCCGTGTTCAATAAATTTCAAGTTGCGCGTCCTCGTTTGGCCACCACGATGCGTTGTAAACCGGGCGGGACAAAAGTGCCGCCATACATTGTCGGCCACCCAAACATTCTGCGCGCTTTGCGGCAGCCATTTACTTTTCAAGAATCGTTGCCTTGCGTCTCTTCATTCTCGGCTTTTTGATCGGGGTTTGCGCGCTGCAAATGCAGGCCGCGCTGCCAGTCTTTCCGGCCATTTATATTGCAGCACTCGGACTGGCTGCCACGCTGGCTGCATGGCTCGTTGGACAACGGCATTCGCATATCGTTCTGGTGATTGCCGCGTTGCTGGCGCTGTCGGGCGGTGCCGGGCTTGGTTTCGGCTGGGCACAATGGCGAGCCGAGGTTCGCATGGCCGATTCGCTGCCGGCAGCGGCAGAAGTAACGGATATCGAAATCATCGGCGCCGTTGCCAGCCTGCCGCAATTGACCGATCGAGGGACACGGTTCGAGTTCGACATCGAAAAGATTGTCGCAGATGGCAAAAACGAGATCGCTGTTGTGCCATCCCACATCTCGCTCACGTGGTACGTAGAAACCAATTTCAAGACCAGGGAAGTCAAGCCACCTCCAACACTGTCGCCGGGGGAGCGCTGGCATTTCACCGTACGCTTGAAGCGTCCGCACGGGACGATGAATCCGCACGGCTTTGATTTCGAAGCCTGGGCGTTGGAGCGTAACATCCGTGCGACCGGTTACATCCGTGTCAAGGGCGTAAACAAGAAGCTGCCGGAGAATGCGGCGGGATTCATGTACCAGGTAGACCGCATGCGACTGGCGTTGCGTGATCGCATGCTGGGCGCGCTGAAAGATGACCCCTATCGTGGTGTCTTGATCGCACTGGCCATCGGTGAGCAAAGTGCGATTCCCACAGAGCAGTGGAAAGTGTTCTGGCGGACGGGAACCGGGCACTTGATGTCGATTTCCGGCCTTCACATCACCATGGTCGCGTCGCTCATTTACTGGCTGGCGTTTCGACTCTGGGCGCGCATACCCCTGCTGGTGCTGCGACTACCCGCTCAGCGCGCTGCAGCCGTCGCTGGCGCGTTGGCCGCGCTCGCCTACGCCTTGATTGCAGGTTTTTCAGTACCAACCCAGCGCACATTTTTTATGCTTGCCGCCATTGCGATCGCGCTTTGGTTCGGACGAGGCTGGTCTGCATCGCGCATCCTCGCCTGGGCGCTGCTGGCGGTATTGTTGCTCGATCCGTGGGCGGGGCTGGCACCGGGGTTCTGGCTCTCGTTTGGTTGTGTCGCGATGATTTTCTATGTCACCACGCGTCGCATCGGCCAAGTGGGCGCAGTGGCCAGCGCGATAAAGACCCAGATTGCGGTCACCCTGGGTTTGCTGCCCGTGACGCTGGCGCTGTTTCAGGAGGTGTCGATCATTTCCCCGTTGGCAAACGCATTCGCCATTCCTTTGGTCAGTCTGATGGTCGTGCCGATTACGTTGGCTGGTGCGCTCATGCCGTTCGATTTTGTTTTGCAACTGGCGCATTTGATGATGTCCTGGTGTTATGCGGCGCTGGCTTTCCTGAGCGAGCTTCCCAACGCCGTTTGGCAATCCCATGCGCCGGCACCCTGGACGGCAATGCTGGCAATGATCGGCGTGGTATGGCTGCTGCTGCCACGCGGCGCTGCGATGCGTTGGGTCGGCATTGTTGCAATGCTGCCGCTGTTCATGGTGTTGCCGCCATCGCCGAAAGAAGGCGAATTGTGGGTGACCCTTCTTGACGTTGGCCAGGGCCTCGCCATCGTGGTGCGGACAGCCAACCATGCCATGGTCTACGATACCGGGCCACGCTGGAATCCAGACGCAGACTCTGGAAATCGCATCGTTGCGCCCTATCTGCGCGGCGAGGGTATACGTGTGCTCGACGCGTTGGTCGTTTCGCATGCCGATGAAGACCACTCAGGCGGTGCCAAGTCGATTATCGACATGCGTAAACCAAAATGGGTGTTGACGTCGATGGATGGTCAAAGCGATGTTTTGCGCGGTGCCACGGAGGTGATGCGTTGCGAATGGATGGAGGGTGGTGGCGATACCTGGCGATGGGATGGTGTGGAGTTCGATATTCTTCATCCGGCCAAGGAGATATACGATGTCGCGGGTGTGAAAACCAATAATCTCGGCTGTGTACTGAAAATCACGGCACGCGGCGGCAGCATTCTGATGACGGCCGACATCGAAAAACAATCCGAAAATCAATTGCTAGAACGGTTCAAGGACGAGCCTGCCGTACTCAAGTCGGACGTAATGGTAGTTCCACACCATGGCAGCCGCACCTCCTCGACCGACGCGTTCATCGACGCCGTGGCACCGACGATGGCTCTCGTGCCGGTAGGTTATCGCAGCCGCTTTCGCCATCCAAACAGCGCGGTAATGGCGCGCTATGCTGCGCGCAATATACCGATTTACCGTACCGACTTCCTGGGCGCCATCACGCTCAAATTTGCGCCGGACGCCAATGGCAAACCGATGATGTCGACATTCCGTCAGGAAAGGCAGCGCTACTGGATCGATCAGCCACAGCGCGTGTCTGGAACCGAGACCAATCCCATTGCAGGCGCGAACGAATGACGCGATGTTGCGCGTCGCGCAGGATCGCCCAGAAGCATCGCGCTTGCGCGCCGCGCAAAATCCCTGCTAGTATCCGATCTATGAACATTCGCGCTTTCTATTTCTGGTACTTTTATTTTTCAAAGCCTCTGGCGGAGAAAGGTTAGTGCGCAGGATTTAAGTGCACAACGATTTCTAAAAACCGCCAGCCTTCTAGCTGGCGTTTTTTTTGCCAGTCGAAAAGGCGGCAAGCAAGACGGGGACGAATATGACACCATCGAATACCAAACCATCCGGCGTAAAGCCGAAGCTGCAAGTTGTCCAATCGGAGCGCGACATGGCCTATAACACTGACGACGTTCGCATTCGCGGCGTCAAGGAACTCACTCCTCCTTCGCATTTGATGCGCGAGTTTCCGGTGACTGATCAGGCATCGTCGACGGTTTATCGTGCGCGTGAGGAAATCCACCGCATCATGCACCGTGGTGATGATCGTTTGCTGGTGATCATCGGGCCGTGTTCCATTCACGACTACGACGCGGCAATGGAATATGCCACGCGCCTTCAGGCATTGCGATTGAAGCTTGAGCAGGATCTCACCATCGTGATGCGGGTCTACTTTGAGAAACCGCGTACGACCGTCGGCTGGAAGGGGTTCATCAATGACCCGGACATGAATGAGACCCATGACATCAACAAAGGCCTGCGCCTCGCCAGAAAGTTGCTTCTCGATATCAATTCACTTGGACTGGCTGCAGCGACCGAATACCTCGACCTCATCTCGCCACAGTATTTTGCGGATCTGATCGCCTGGGGTGCGATTGGTGCACGCACAACCGAATCGCAATCACATCGGCAACTTGCATCCGGCCTTTCCTGCCCGGTTGGATTCAAAAATGGTACCGATGGCAACATCCGTATCGCTGTCGACGCGATCAAGGCGTCTTCCACACCGCATCATTTCCTGTCGGTAACAAAGGGCGGGCACTCCGCTATTTTTTCCACGGCAGGAAATGAAGATTGCCATATCATTTTGCGCGGTGGCAAAACGCCAAACTTTGATGTCGCAAGTGTCAATACGGCTTGCGATGAACTGGCCAAAGCCGGTTTGGCGCAGCGCGTGATGATCGATTTCTCGCACGCCAATTCGAGCAAGCAATATCAAAAACAGATGGATGTATCGACTGATGTGGCGTCGCAGCTGTCAGGCGGAGATGTGCGCATCGTTGGCGTGATGGTCGAAAGCCACCTGAACGCCGGGCGCCAGGACATCACACCGGGCAAAGCGCTTGAATATGGCGTTTCGGTCACGGACGCGTGCATAAACTGGGCTGACACGGAAACGCTGTTGAACCAGTTGGCAGGCGGCGTACGCGAGCGTCGCGTGCAAACGATTACGCAGGAGTAGGCGTGGCGACTGAACTTCGACTACTCGGTCGTCACCAGGCCGATGAGCACGACACCGGCTTCACCTATAACGGGGTGACTTTTTCACAGGACAATCTGCACACGTTTGCCGGTCTGAACGCGGTTGATACGCGCGACTTCGTCGAGCAAACGTTTGCCTGTCTGCGCGATCATGGTCAGGTATGCGCGCGCATGGGAGCCTACAAACCACGCACGAGTCCGTATTCGTTTCAGGGCATGGGGAGCGAATGTCTGCCTTGGGTGTTTGAATTGGCTGGCAAGTACGGTATCAAAGTGATTTCGATGGAAGTCACCTCCGAGGCGCACGTCGATGAAATAAATAGTGCGTTGGCGCAAACGGGACAACCGACTGGTGTGATGTTACAGATTGGGACACGCAATACGCAGAATTTTGAGTTGCTTAAGGCCGTTGGTCGCCAACGAGAGCTGCCGATTTTATTGAAGCGCGGCTTTGGCATCACGCTGGACGAATCCTTGATGGCGGCTGAGTATTGCGCTTCGGAAGGGAATACAAAAATAGTCTTCGGTTTGCGTGGCATGAAAACAAATTTTGGCGACCCGCACCGCAATCTCGTCGATTTTGGACACGTTCCGGTCGTTCATCGTTTGACACGCATGCCGGTTTGTGTGGACCCCTCGCATTCGGTCGGGATACGTGCCGCATCACCGGATGGAATACTCGATGTCTTTCATGTCGCCGCGCAGGGCGTGATCGCTGGGGCGAACATGCTGCTCGTGGACATGCATCCGAACCCGTCCAAAGCACTGGTGGATGCGGCGCAGGCGATTACATTGAAAGAATTGCCGTATTTTCTAGAGGACGTTCGGATCGCGCGTGAAGCCTATGAAAAGCGGCGCGCGCTGGCGGCATCTGCTCGTTGCGCGGTACCGAAGGATGTGAGCAAGGAAGCGTGATGGCGTCTCGTGGCGTGAGGCTGGTATGTGCGGTCTCGTTCCTGGTGTTGGTCGTCATGATGCGGTCCACTGCGGCAGTGGAATTTTGGCCCGTGCCACCAATGTACGACGATGCCGGCCGCCCCAAGGCGATTACCTATTCCGCCAAACGGATAATAACGTTGGCGCCCTCGTTGACCGAACTCGTCTATGCCGCTGGCGCCCACGGGCAACTGGTCGGTGTATCCGCCTATAGCAACTTTCCTGAAGGTGCCACGGATAAACCACAGGTCGCCGATGCGACTGGTGTGTCCATTGAGGCATTGCTGGCGCTACAGCCCGATTTGGTGCTGGCATGGAAGGGCGGTACGCGACCAGCCGATATCGCGCGCCTCGAATCGCTCGGCCTCAACGTCTTCGTGATAGATATTCGGTGGCTTGCCGACGTCCCACGTGCGTTGCGTACGATTGGCAAGCTTACCGGCAGACCAAATATCGACAACACACCTGAACGCGTTTCCGTGACTTTCGAGTCGAAGCTTCAGATGCTGCAAATGGCCAACAAGGACAAGGCACCGGTGCGGGTATTTTTTGAAATCTCGCAAATGCCATTGATGACGATTAACGGCCAACACTTTATTTCCGAGACGATTAAGCTTTGCGGTGGGGTAAACGTATTTTCAGACGTTGCGCAGGTCGTGCTTGAGCCATCGCGTGAGGCGTTGTTGCAGCGCGGGGCAGATGTGATTTTGCGACCGGCATCGATTCACAATGACGTTGCGCGTGACAAAGCACTTTATTCCGGCTTGGCGGCCTATGGCAGCAACAGAGTCTATGCCGTGAACGCCGATTGGATTCTGCGACCGGGGCCGCGTGTGTTGCTGGCCGCAGGGGAGATCTGTAAAGCACTGGATCTGCGCGGTCCAGTATGGCTGTGGACAAGAGATAACCTCGCACTAAAAGCTAGTAGTCCTCACGAATGCGCAGATAGCTGGCAAAACGCGGCGTGCCTTTGTTGGTCAATCCTCGGTAGGTGTAGGTGATAATTGTGTCCACTGACGGGGGATTTTTTCGTACTGCATCGCTGAAGCCGGTACCAATATTGAATTGTCGTCCGTCGGGCATCTCCACGCGCAATGCGCCCATTTTCCCGACATATTTTCCGTTGCCCGGAAGATATCCGACCACTTTGGCTTCGGTATCCAGCAGGGGCTTCAGCTTGAGTAGCACGTCGCTGCGCCCGGTCACGTAAGGTGCACCAGCCAAATGCAACATCAGGCCCTCACCACCGCCCTTGACGACTTCGTCCAGCTTGCGTTTCAGTGCAACGCGATCCGCCACTCTGAATTGTTCGACTGCGACGAGTTGGGGCCAGTTCGCGTTCATGACAATTTCGGTAATTCGCCTGGCACGGTCTGAAAAAGTACCCGTCCCATCGGGCAATTCAAACGCCATGAATTTGATTTCCCGCCACTCTTCATCCACAGGCAACGATTTTCGAACGTACCCAGAGAGTCGTTCAAACGCACCGCGTTTGAGCCAAAGCTCGCCGTCAAGCGTTTCTGCAGGCAATCTGGCGATGAACCATTGCGGCGCGTTTACCATTCGGCCGCTGCGAAAACGCAGTGATTTGCCGTCCCAGTGTGCGCGCACGCCATCGTATTTTTCGCTCACCAGATAGTTGGCCGGATCGACATGCTCGCCGAGAACATTGGCCAACAGAAGCGGCGGCAATGAACTCGATATCGAGACGATTGGTGCTAGCGCCAACAACACAGACACAATTAGGCGAACTGCGAATGACCGGGGACGCCTCATTACAGCCAATCGCGTTGCATACGCGCGCAATCGCACGATCGGCATGAGTACCGTTAAATCGGCGTGCGTGGTACTTTGGAGGGCATATGTGCAATGGCACCCTTGCACATCACGCTACCCGTGGGCTGGCCGGTTGGCGCTCCGCCAGGCGGTTCTTTCGAGAGCGCAAAAACCAGTCCACCGGATAGTTTCTCATCCATGCCGGTCAGTGCGAGCCTGGTTTCACCTGTGTCGTTAATGAGGCCCAGTGAACGCGGTGCGCCTTCTTTGGGAACCACCCACAGTTCCAGCGACATGCCATTCATGGTTTTCCACGGCGTAACCATTTTCACCATCAGCATGCCCGACTTCTGCTGCTCGACAAAAACACGCGCCACGTTGTTATCTTCGGCCAGCACCGCTGTAAGTATCGGGCTCTGTTCGACCGGCTTCAAAACCAGCATGGCGGTCAGCAGCGCGACTGCCAGGGTGCTCGCGCGCAGTCCAAGGCTTCGCCAGAACGTAAGACTCTCCCATAGACTGACGGCTTTAACTGCGGAAGGCGAATTTGGGCTCTGGCGATCCAGACGCGCTTCGATTCTTGTCCAAACGCGGTCCGATGGCGTTACGGGAGCAAGCCTCTCGGCCAGGGGGGACAGATGTCTTTCCCAGCCTGCGACTTCAGTGCGCAGGGTCGCATCGTTTTTCAGATGATCTTCAAAACGTCGGCGCGCACCACCCTTGAGTGTGCCAAGCACGTATTCAGACGCAAGTCTGCTTCGAAGTTCCGGGTTGCCAAGTTTCATGATTCCAGGCACCCCTTAAGCTTTAGCAAGCCACGGCGAATGTGCGTTTTCACTGTGCCCAGCGGTTTGCCAAGATGACTCGCCACTTCCGAGTGCGACAGCCCCTGAAAGAATGCCAGCGAAATTGTTTGCTGCTGCTCGCCATCGAGACCCTGCATGCAGCGCTCTATCTTCACCTGGTCGCGTTTGGCAACCAGTTGTTCGTCCGGGCCGGGACGCTCATCTTCCATGTTGATCGCGAAGAAATCATCTTCATCCTGCACCTCGACGAATGGACGACGGACGATATCAAGGCTGCGATTGCGGACGATCGCCGTCATCCAGGTCATGGGCGCGGATTGTGCAACAGCGTATTTGGTGGCGTTGTTCCAGATATTCACAAAGCTATCCTGCAAAACTTCTTCGGCGATATGCCTCTCACGGACTATACGAAGCGAAACCGCAAACAGTTTCGATTTCGTCGCCTCATATAAATCCGCGAACGCGGTGCGATTGCCAAGACCAGCTTGTGCAAGCAGTGCGGCGAGTTGCTCATTGACTGTGTTTGGCACTTGTGAGGGCATGGCTGTCATTTTGTCAGTGCGATTCCGAAGGAGACGGCAGGCGTTGCCAGCAAACATCAGCGACACCCGCATTTCGATTTAACGTACGTGCAAGGATGAACATAAAATCGGAAAGACGATTCAGGTATTGGAGTGCGAGTGCAGACACGGGCGCATCCTGCGCCAGGGCGACGAGCGCGCGCTCGGCCCTTCGCGCGATTGTCCGGGCTAAATGGCAACACGCGGCAGCCCGGGACCCGCCCGGCAAAATAAATTCCTTAAGCGGCGGCAGGGTGGCATTGAGACGACCGATTTCGGCATCGAGAAACATGACGTGCGCGTCGGTCATCACGGTATGGCCCGGGATGCAAATTTCACCGCCGAGGTCAAACAGTTCATTCTGGATGCGGTTCAGCGTGGTGCGTGCAGCTTCGGGCATGGGTTCAGTGAGAAGCAGGCCGAGCATGCTGTTGAGTTCATCGAGATCACCGATAACCGTAATGCGAAGTGCGTTCTTGAGCGTGCGGCTGCCGTCACCCAGTCCCGTGGTGCCATTGTCGCCCGTCCGCGTCGTGATCTTTGTCAGTCGATTTCCCATCGCTGAATTATAAGTGCATCGGTCCAGATTTTGAGATTGAACGTCGGGTGGATCACCCACCTCGTCGGATTTCAAACTCCACGCAATAAGCGCTCTCCGTCACCGGACTTGGTATCATTACCGATTGAAGAATCAACATGCAATCTGAATGACCCCACAAAAATTTAATTTCCTCGATTTAGAACAGCCGATCGCCGAGTTGGAGGCCAAGATCGAGGAGCTGCGCTTTGTGCAGGATGATTCTGCCGTCGATATTTCGGCTGAAATCGGCAAACTTGCAAAAAAGAGCCAAACCCTGACCAAGGATATCTACGCAAAGCTTTCCGCATGGCAGATATCGCAGGTCGCGCGTCATCCTCAGCGTCCCTACACACTCGATTACATCAGTATGATGATGACCGATTTCGAGGAGTTGCATGGTGATCGCAGCTACGCCGAGGATCCCGCGATGGTGGGCGGTCTGGCGCGCTTGAATGGTCAAACGGTGATGGTGATGGGCCAGCAAAAGGGCCGTGATACCAAGGAGCGCCAATTCCGCAATTTCGGCATGCCGCGTCCGGAGGGCTATCGCAAGGCGCTACGACTGATGAAACTCGCTGAAAAGTTCGGCGTGCCGATCGTGACACTGATCGACACGCCCGGTGCGTATCCTGGCGTGGGCGCCGAGGAGCGCGGCCAATCCGAAGTTATCGGCCACAATCTTTATGTGCTGGCGGGCTTACGTGTGCCGATCGTCTGTGTCATCATCGGCGAGGGCGGTTCAGGTGGCGCCCTGGCGATTGCGGTCGGCGACGTGACCTACATGCTGCAATACTCGACTTACTCGGTGATCACACCCGAAGGTTGCGCGGCGATCTTGTGGAAGGATTCGACACGGGCCGCAGAAGCCGCCGAGGCGCTGGGAATTACAGCGCCAAAACTGAAAGCGCTTGGCCTGGTAGATAAAGTGCTGAATGAGCCACTTGGCGGCGCGCATCGCGACCCACCTGCAATGGCGGCAACGCTAAAGAAAGCAATTGCCGACTCTTTGAAGAGTCTCTCTGAAAAATCGCCCGACACCATTGTCCAGGAACGGCAAAAGAAATTGCTGGAGTTGGGTAGATTCAGGGAATTGGTGGAATAGGCGCAAAAACACATTTAACACCAGCACTGGCGCGGGTTCTGGATCATTTTGCAACTGAAGTGCCCGCCAATACTGGGGTTTGGATTCGAAACGAGGCGCTTTTCCCCGCGTGTTTTCCGCATTTCAATTGCGAACGACGCTATTGAAACCTTACGTCGGCAGGCAAGTCTAGAGCTCGGAGCCACCTATCAAATCGCTCATCATCCTCGTTGATGAATTCTTGCGACGCCATAACCTGGAAAACAAGCGCGTCAGTATTGCGCTGTCCGGCGGGATGGACTCAATCGTTTTGCTGGACGCGGTCGTTCAATTGAAAGCTGCGTTGCGCATTGACCTTGGCGCCATACACGTCCATCACGGCTTGAGCCCAAACGCGGATACGTGGGCGTCGTTCTGCGCAGATGTCTGCTCCGTGCACAATGTCGCGTTGACGACAGTCAGGGTCCATATCGATCAGAAGTCTCCTTACGGTATTGAGGGCGCGGCGCGCGCAGCCAGGTATGCGGCGTTTGCGGCTGTGGGCCCGCCTTACGTGTTGCTCGCGCAGCATGCCGACGATCAGGCAGAAACCGTCCTGCACCAATTGTTGCGCGGTACGGGCCTGAAGGGGTTGGCGGGAATGGGTGAGGTGCGGGCTGTTGCAAACAATCAAGCTGTACTGCGCCCGCTTCTGCGAGTTTCGCGCGCGGACATTGAGGCAACCGCGCGTGCACGCAACCTGAGATGGATTGAAGACGAGTCGAATGACGACACGGCCTATACCCGAAATTTTCTGCGTCACGACATTGCGCCCCGCCTGGAAGCGCGTTTTCCGCATTACCGCGCATCGCTCGCGCGTGCCGCCAGACACGCCAGCGATGCCGATGAAATGCTTGAAGCCCTGGCAAAATTGGATTTGGCGTGGGATGGTACGAATGCGATTGCAAATTCACTCGATACAATGTCGCTGCCGCGGCAAGTAAACGCGCTTTATCACTGGCTCATTTGGCAAAGCGTACCTGCGCCGTCACATGCTCAACTGCCCGAATGGGCCACACAATTATTTCGCGCGCCACCTATTGGCAAACCGCAATTGGCGGGGGGTCACGATTTTGTCATCCACCGCACCAACAATCGCTTGGTATTACAGACAAAATAGCCGCCAAAAACCGCAACGCTGCGCGCCTTTGCGTGTTAAAATTCAATGTTTTCATCAAGTTATATAGGATTATTAAATGGCAATTGAAAAGACACTCTCCATTATCAAACCAGATGCCGTCGCCAAGAACGTGATCGGTGAGATCTATTCGCGATTCGAAAAAGCTGGACTGAAGGTCGTTGCTGCGCGGATGGCACATTTGTCGCGCGCTGAGGCCGAAGGCTTCTACGCCGTTCACAAAGCGCGTCCATTTTTCAACGATCTGGTCAGTTTCATGATCTCGGGCCCGGTGATGATCCAGGTGCTCGAAGGCGAGGGCGCGATTCTGAAAAATCGTGACCTGATGGGCGCAACCGATCCGAAGAAGGCAGTTGCAGGCACCATTCGTGCTGATTTTGCCGACAGCATCGATGCAAACGCCGTTCATGGGTCGGATGCTCCAGAAACGGCTGCAGCCGAAATCGCCTATTATTTCCCGGCGTTAAACGTTTACTCGCGTTAAACATTTGGAGTGAGCCGTGGCTGTCCCCCAATACGCGAAGGGCGATAAACCCAATCTTCTCGGCATGAGTTTGCTAGAGATGACGACGTTTTTCGCCGATTTGGGGGAGAAACCATTTCGCGCAAAGCAAGTGTTTCGCTGGCTGCATCAGGGCGGCGTGGATAGCTTTGATGCAATGACCGATCTGGCCAAATCGCTCCGGCTGAAACTGCCCGACGTCGCAACCATCGTCGCGCCCAAGCTG
>JAJAYN010000227.1 GCA_026786225.1 Burkholderiales bacterium
AACGGCAAAACGACCTTTGGGTGGTTGCGGGGGGCCGCACCCTCCCCCCCTACCAAACCGACCTCGGGCGGCGGGCGGGGCATGATTAGGATTGCCGACGAAACCGCCGGAACCGGCTACCAGTACTGCGACTTTGCCCAGCTTCTTTCCGACCTGCATCACGGTCGCGAGCACATCCGGCACAGTCTTCGAGGTGCGCACGTTCTCCAGCAGCCTCATCACATTGGCCGGGCTGAAGAAATGCATGCCGACGACATCCTGTGGACGCGATGTAAACGACGCGATTTTGCTGACATCGAGATACGACGTGTTGCTCGCGAGAATGGCTTTGGGTTTCGCGATGGCATCGATCTTTTCGAACATAGTCTTCTTGACGTCGATATCTTCGAATACCGCTTCGATAATCAGATCAGCGTTTCGAATCGATTCGAAATCCAGTGACGCAGTAATCAGCGATAGACGGCGTTCCATCTCTTCTTTGGCAAGCCCGCCCCTGGCAACAGTGGATGCGTAATTTTTGCCGATGGTAGACATGCCGCGATCCAGCGCTTCTTGCTTTACATCCAGCAAAGTGACGGCAATGCCCGCATTGGCAAAGCACATCGCGATGCCGCCACCCATCGTGCCCGCGCCGATGACAGCTGCAGATCGAATTTCGCGTACGGGCGTATCAGCGGGCAAACCCGGAATCTTCGCGACTTCGCGTTCGCCAAAGAATGCGTGACGCAGTGCCCTGGACTGCGAAGATGCTTTTAGTTCCAGAAACAGCTCACGCTCGCGCTTCAATCCATCCTCAAATGCAAGCTCAACGCAGCCGCGAACAGCCTTGACGCATTGCACAGGCGCAATCAAGCCACGATATTTTTTCGCGATCTCACGTTCAAGTTCATCGAACGAAATTGAAGTCTCTGCATTGACAGCTAACGTTCCAGTCCGGCGAATTTCCTGGCCTTCAGCAAGAATACGTTTCGCGTATTCCAGCGCGGCATCTACGAGTTCACCACCGGCAATCTCATCAATCGCTCCCAGCGCCAGTGCCTGCGCCGCACTGATCGGCTTGCCGCTCGTAATCATGTCCAGCGCAGCCTTCACGCCTATCAGGCGCGGCAGCCGTTGTGTTCCACCCGCACCTGGTAACAAGCCTAACGTCACCTCGGGTAAACCGACCCTGGCCGTTGATGTGGCGATTCGATAATGACAGCCCAGCGCGACTTCAAACCCGCCACCCAACGCCGTGCCATGAATGGCTGCGATGATCGGCTTTGGCGAATCTTCGATCAACCCGATGACATCGCCAAGGTGCGGCGGCAACGGCGGGTGATTGAATTCGCGTACGTCCGCACCTGCAATAAACGTCCTGCCTTCGCAGGCGATAACGATGGCGCGCACGTTCGAATCGGCGATGGCAACACTAACGGCGTCGTGCAATCCGGCGCGAACCGCCTGACTGATGGCGTTCACGGGCGGGTTATTGATTGAAATCAGAGCGATTTCATCGCGCTTGCTCAGTGTAGCTGGCATAGGATTCGCTGTCCTTTGATTTGGCATTGGATGTCAAAAGAGCATCATGCGGTATGATAAAAGCAGAGACCGTGGCTAATGGGTTGACCGAGGCCAGCGCTAAAAATCAAGGTAGAGAGATCGATGATCCGGGATCAGGAAACGTTAAACGTATTGCTGAATAGCCTATCACGCTTCGTTCGTGAACGGCTTGTACCCAACGAGTCCATCGTCGCCGAAAGCGACAAAATCCCCGATGACATCGTAGAAGAAATGCGGGCATTGGGGCTGTTCGGTTTTACGATCCCGGAGCAATACGGCGGTCTCGGTCTGACAATGGAAGAAGAGGTCATGGTTGCGTTCGAGCTCGGGCAGACATCGCCCGCATTCCGCTCTCTCATCGGTACCAACAATGGTATCGGTTCGCAAGGCATCCTGATGGACGGGACCGAGGCGCAGAAGCAGTATTACCTGCCACGTTTGGCCGCAGGTGAGCTGGTTGGCTCGTTCGCGCTGACTGAACCCGGTTCCGGCTCTGATGCGGCCTCCTTGAGCTGTTCAGCCACACGTGACGGCGATCACTATGTACTTAACGGTACCAAGCGCTACATCACCAATGCGCCTGAAGCGGGCATTTTCACGGTAATGGCGCGCACCGATCCAGCCAACAAAAGTGCGGGCGGGATTTCCGCTTTCATTGTTGAGCGCGGCACACCGGGATTGTCACTGGGCAAATGGGACGTCAAGATGGGGCAGAAGGGCGCGCACACCTGCGATGTCAATTTTGAAAATTGCCGCGTGCCTGCTGCAAACCTGATCGGTGGTAAGGAAGGTGTCGGGTTCAAGACGGCAATGCGGGTACTCGACAAAGGGCGCTTGCACATCTCTGCGGTCTGCGTCGCTGCCGCAACGAGAATGTTGGATGACGCGTTGCGTTACGCGATGGAGCGCCAGCAGTTCGGTAAGCCCATTGCCGAATTTCAATTGATTCAGGCAATGCTCGCCGACAGCAAGGCCGAAATCTATGCGGCGCGCTGCATGGTTCTGGACGCGGCAAAGCGTCGCGATGCCGGAGAGGACGTGGCCACTGAGGCGTCCTGCTGCAAGCTGTTCGCTTCTGAAATGTGCGGTCGCGTGGCTGATCGTGCGGTCCAGATTCACGGCGGTGCTGGCTACGTGTCCGATTACGCCATCGAACGCTTTTATCGCGATGTGAGGCTGTTTCGCATCTACGAAGGTACGACGCAGATCCAGCAGTTGGTGATCGCCCGCAATATGATCAGAGCAGCGAAGCACTGATGGCGTTGGTGGCATCACCCGATCCGGATTTGCCGCCGCTGCCTGCGCGCATCTGCGATATTCCGAGACGGTGGGCGAAAGAAACACCGGACGCGGCGGCGTTGCGGGACGGCAAGTCAGAGTGGACGTTTCAGCAACTTGGTTTTGCTATCGACGAAGGCAGGAATCGTCTCGATCAAGCTGGCGTGCGCGCAGGTGATCGCGTCGTCATCGTCAATGAAAATTGCATGGCTGTCGTAGCACTTCTATTCGCGGCGGCGGAACTGGACGCCTGGGTGATATTGACCAACGCCCGGCTCATGGCCCGCGAAGTCGATGCAATCTCCGAGAATAGCGGTGCGCGCCTGACGCTGTTTACCCATGTCGTTTCGTCAGACGCAGAAGGGCATGCAAAGCGATTGTCAGCGACGAAGGAGGATTGGGGAAGCTTGGGGGAAATTTTTGTCGGCACGTTGAATGAGGCCTGCGAGCCCGAGCCCGTGTTTGCTGCCGGCAGCGAGCAAGTCGCCGCGCTGGTGTACACCACAGGAACCACCGGCCATCCCAAAGGCGTGATGCTCACGCACCATAACTTGTTGCATGTCGCAACGGTGTCGGCAAAGTTACGGCACCTCAGTACATCGGATCGGGCGTATGGCGTACTGCCAATTTCCCACGTCTATGGTCTGGCGTCGGTCACGCTGGGAACATTGTCTGCTGGTGCCTGCCTGCAAGTGGCATCGCGTTTTTCTGCCGCTGACGCTGCAAATGCCTTGATGTTTGACGGCATCACTGTGTTTCAAGGTGTGCCTGCCATGTATGCCAAGCTCATCGAGCTCGTTGACGGTGATGAAAACTTCGGCGCACCAAAGCTGCACTTTACGTATGCGGGCGGTTCGCCGCTTGATCCGGCATTGAAGGCGCGCGCTGAGGCTCGATTGGGCCTCACGTTGCACAATGGCTACGGGTTGACTGAGAGCAGTCCCACCGTGAGTCAGACGCGACCGGAACGACCGCGCGTCGACTGCTCCGTAGGCGAAGTCATTCCAGGTGTCAGCGTGCGAACCGTAGACGGTGAGGGGCGCGATGTTCCCATCGGGGAACCTGGAGAGCTTTGGGTACGCGGTCCCAACGTGATGAAGGGTTACTACCGCGATCCGGAGGCAACCGCGAGGGTTATCAAAGATGGATGGCTCAATACCGGCGATATCGCGAGGATCGATCCCGATGGTGCCTTGTTCATTGTCGGGCGCACCAAGGAGCTGATTATTCGCTCGGGCTTCAACGTGTATCCTGTGGAAGTGGAGGCCGTGCTGAACAGTCACCCGGCAGTTTCCCAGTCGGCGGTGGTGGGTCGCAGCGTTACTGACAATGAAGAGGTCGTTGCCTTTGTTGAGTTGAAGCCGGGGCAAGAGGTGACGCAGGAAGAGATTGGTGCGTTTGTGTCGGACCTGCTTTCCCCTTACAAACGTCCGTGTGAAATCATCATCATGTCGGTATTGCCGGCCGCCGCGACCGGCAAGATACTGAAGAAGAAATTGAAAGAAATTGCACAGCAGTCGTCGCATTGATCAACATTGCATCGCATAAAAATTATCCAAAAATACAGGAGGAGACTATGAAAAACATTCGTAATCATCTTGCCGCGATCATCGTCGCGGGAACCGCATTCGGTGTCGTGCCTGCGCATGCTGAGGAGTTTCTGGTTGGAAGCGAAGTGCCGTTGACGGGAACACTCGCGCGCGTGGGTACAGGTATGAAGGAGGGTATCGAGGTCGCCGCTGATGTGTTCAATCGGCGCAACGGCAAACACAAGGTCAAGATCGTCACCGTCGATGATGAAAGCTCTCCCGCAAAGGCAGTCGCTGCCGTCGAAAAACTGGCATCGCAGGGTGTCGTGGCTTTAACCGGCGGCTATGGCTCAAACAACATTGGTCCTGCTTCCGATGCTGCAAACAAAGCGAATCTTGTCTACATGACCTCAGGCGGCGTCGATGAAAACTTGTCGCAACGCGGCTACAAGACTTTCTTTCGCATCAATAACACCGCCGGCTATTCAACGGCGATGGTCGGCCTGCTTGCCGACATGGGGGCTAAATCGGTGTCGATCGTGACTTCGACCAAGGAGGCGCCTGCCGATCTCGCCAAGGATGTCGAAAAAATCCTGAAGGCAAAAGGCATTAAGGTTGTCGTACATTCGTTCGATCCGGCGATCACCGACTTCAAGCCCATCATCAACAAGGTGAAATTGCAGGACAAGTCGGAAATCATCGCGATGGTTGGGTATGAAAACGACTACGTCGGCATCATCCGAGCGGCGAAGGTGTTGAAACCTGAAGTGAAAGCAATGGTCGGTGTATGGTCATTGGCGACGGCAAAAATGGCATCCGATTTTCCGGACCTGATGCCGAACGTTTATGGCACCGCATTGCTTCCGTACCCGGCTGAATTCAAGACGGCCGAAGGCAAAGAGTTTGCCGAGACTTACAAGAAGCTGTTCAACAAAGAGCCTGATTACCTGGGGCAATTTGGCTATGTGCAATCGATGCTGTTGTTTGAAGCGATTGCGCGCGCGGCGGACGCAGGCACATTGAAAACAGGCGGGCTGCCTGCAGAGCTTCGCAAGTCGGATAAGGAGACGTTGATCGGCCGCGTGAAGTTTGATGACAAGGGTGACAATCCTTTTTTTAGCCATCGTATGGGACAACACCAGAGTGGCAAGGTCGCCGTTGTGTGGCCTAAAGACAGCGCCACGGGGAAGATGAATTTCCCGGCAGTTCCCTGGTGAGTCGTTCCCACTTCTGTGGCAACAAGGGATAGCCTGTGACTGAGCTCATCCTCCAGGCAATCTATTCAGGATTGCTGCAGGGCGGCTCATATGCGCTGATTGCACTCGGCTTAGCGGTTGTGTTCGGCACGATGAAGGTCATCAATCTGGCACATGGCGAACTGGTGTTGCTGGCGGCCTACGTTGCCTACGCGGTCGAGTCCGCGTTTGAGGTAAGCCCTATCGTCGCGATTCCGGTTGCGCTGCTGGTCGTATGCGTGTCCGCGGTACTGGTCTACTTTCTCGTTGACCGCATCCAGAAAGACCGCGAACTCAACTCTCTAATCCTCACCTATGGCATCGGCGTGATGTTGACCAATGCCGTCCTGCTGATCTGGAAAGCCGATATCCGCTCAACAAAGTCCGCGTGGCTGCAGGATGCGGTGGTGATCGGGCCGTTCTACAGCATGCGCAGCGAACTCGGTTTCTTCGTCCTGAGCCTCGTGCTGATGGGCTTGCTCTGGTGGTGGCTTTCCAAAAGTTGGTATGGCAGAGCAGTACGGGCGGTAGCCAGCAACCGTGACGCAGCCAAGCTGATGGGAATCAATCCGCGCACGACCGAAATCGTTTCGTTTGTCGTCGCGGGAATCCTTGCGGCTTTTGCCGGGGTCGCGCTCTACAGCTATGGTGTAATCCAGCCGCCGCTGGGTCACGCGCTCACGGTCAAGGCATTCATCATCACGGTGCTGGCGGGGGTGGGGTCGATTCCCGGTGTGCTGGCCGGTGCGTTGCTGCTCGGCGTGGTGGAGGCACTCACCGTTACGTTGCTCAGTTCCGCATTGCAGGAGATCGCCGGCATGGGCTTGTTTCTGCTCGTGTTGTTTCTCATGCCGAACGGTTTGTTCGGCACTGTCGCGCGCAGAGGCTAGGCGCACGATGACGGGGACGTGATGAACGCACGCAGCGTTGCGATCTTGCTGGCCTTGGTGGGAATGTACATCGCGGTCCCGCTGTTGCTCGGCCCGAATCTTTACGTCATGAGCCTGCTGGTTGCATCGATTGCCATCGGCGGTGTGGCGCTGGCGTGGGCCTTGCTCGGCAATCTTGGCGGCATGGTGAGCTTCGGGCACGCGGCATTTTTCGGCGTTGGCTCTTATGTGTCGGCGTTGTTGTCCATGAAACTGGGCGTGCCGGTATTCGCAGCGATGTTTCTCGGTGGCGTCGGTGCTGCGGTGGCCTCGATCGCGATGTTGCCGACGTTGCGATTGAAAGGTCCGTACTTCGCCCTGGCGATCCTCGCGTACGCGCAGATTTTCCGCATTCTGGCGACCGAATGGAAAAGTGTGACCGGCGGCTCTGGTGGACTATCGAGCATCCCGCGTCTACCTGAAATTGCAGGATTCGATTTCGGCAGCAAGGTCGGCAACTATCTGGTGATCGTCACCATCGTGCTGATCTTTGCATTGATCTATGAACGCATTCGCGCCAGTCATTACGGCATTGCATTGCGCGCGATGCACGACAGTGAGGATGCAACCCGCATCGTCGGCGTCAACAGCACATTCCTTAAAGCGATGATGCTGTTCGTCTCCGCGTTCATGACCGGCGTGGTCGGTGCTTTTAATGCGCACTACATCAACTTTCTTGAGCCTGACTACGGCTTTAGCGGTTTATGGAGCACGATTCCCATCGTCGCAGCAATCTTCGGGGGCTATCGGACTATTCTCGGTCCGGTGATCGGCGCGGTATTTGTTTACCTCATCGATCAGCTCGTCTTCAAGTCGTACATTCCTTCTGGCCACCAGATCATGCTCGGCGCATTACTGGCCGGCATGGTGCTATTCAGCCCGACCGGTTTGCTGCCGTGGATCGTCGAAAAATTCAAACGGTCGCGCCATGCTGCAGCTTGATAACGTCACCGTTCGCTTTGGCGGCGTGATAGCGGTCAACGGCCTGTCGCTCTCGATTGCAACCGACGAAGTGACGGGACTGGTCGGACCGAATGGTGCGGGGAAGACGACTTTGTTCAACGCCATTTCGGGGCTGGCGCGTCCGAGTGCCGGTCGTATCGTATTCAACAGCGTCGATGTCCTGAAGGCGCCGGTCTATCGCCGCGCACGACTTGGACTGGGCAGAACGTTTCAGGTGCCGCAGCCATTGAGTCGATTGACAGTACACGAGAATCTGCTCGTCGCGCAGCGCTTTGCCACGGGCTCGATAGATGAATCCCGCCTAAGGGAAATTCTGGCGTTCGTTGGCCTGACTGAAAAAGCCGGGCGCGACGCGACCACCGAACTTGCGCTGAGCGAACTGAAAGCGCTTGAAGTCGGCAAGGCCTTGGCCACTAATCCAAAGCTGCTATTGCTCGATGAAGTGCTGGCCGGATTGGAGACTGTGGGCAAACGCCGCTTCATGCAGATGCTCAAGGACATGCATGCAAAATTTGGCGTGGGCATCCTGATCATCGAGCACGACATCGAGACCATCAGTAATCTATGCAAACGCGTTGCGGTGTTGAATTTTGGCGAGTTGATCGCCGACGGCACGCCTGAAGATGTGTTCCGAAATCCCGCCGTCATCAAAAGCTACACCGGTGCCGACCATGCTTGAGGTGAAAAATCTTCGCGCAGGGTACGGTGCCATCAATGTGCGGTGGGATATTTCTCTCGAAATTGCGCCCGGCAAATTGACCGCCATCATCGGTCCGAACGGCGCAGGCAAATCCACCCTGCTGCGCGCCATCATCGGTTTGACAACGGCGACGCAAGGTGACATTTTGGATGAAGGCGTGTCACTGCTGCGCCAGCCAACGTGGGACAGGGCCAGCCACGGTCTGGCGTTGATCCCTGAAGGCCGCATGATCTTTCGCGATATGAGCGTGGAAGAGAATTTGATTCTCGGTGCGTACGCTAAACAAAACCGCGCGGCGATGCAGGATAACCTTGAACGTGCCTACGCGATGTTTCCGCTGCTGCTGGCGCGGCGCAGCCAGATGGCAGGTTCGCTTTCCGGTGGCGAGGCGCAGATGCTGATGATGGGTCGCGGTTTGATGTCTAACCCGAGAATCCTGTTGATCGATGAGCCTTCATTGGGGCTGGCGCCGCTGATCGTGCAGGAGATGTTTGCGACGCTCGCAAAATTGAAAGACCAGGGCCGCACCATCGTGCTGGTCGAGCAAAATACACAGAGCGCAGTCAGAATCGCCGATCATGTCTATTTGATGCAGGGCGGCAAAGTAGTTTTGTCGCAGCCTGCCAATGAAGTGAACATGGAAGAATTGCATCAACATTATTTCGCCAGATGAATAGCCAATGACACCCATCCTCGTATTCGATATTGAAACCATTCCCGATGTAGTCGGCCTGCGCAAGCTCTACGACATCGACGCCACCATGAGCAATGAGGCGGTCGCAGAGCTTGCGTTTCAGCGCCGCCGGCAGGCGACAGGCAGTGATTTCCTGCAACATCATTTGCATCGGGTCGCCGCCATCTCGTGTGTGCTGCGCACCGATGAAGGGCTGCGCGTATGGTCGATCGGCAAACTCGACGACGACGAGCCGACCATCATCCAGCGCTTTTTCGATGGGCTGGAGCGCTACACGCCGCAGTTGGTTTCTTGGAATGGCGGCGGCTTTGATTTGCCGGTACTCAACTATCGTTCGTTGATTCACGGCTTGGCTGCGCCAAAATTCTGGGACATGGGTGAAGATGATCGCGATTTCAAATGGAATAACTACATCAGCCGCTATCACATGCGGCATCTCGATTTGATGGACCTGCTGGCGATGTACCAGCCGCGCGCCACTGCCGCGCTGGACCAGATGGCGCAGCTCTGCGGATTCCCTGGCAAGCTCGGTATGGATGGCTCGCAGGTGTGGGGTGCTTACCAGCGCGGGGAACTGCAGAATATTCGCGACTACTGCGAGACGGATGTGATGAATACCTATCTCGTATTCCTGCGTTTTCAGTTGATGCGTGGCAGTTTGAACAAGGCGTCGTACGAGGCGGAAGTAAACGTGGCGCGCGAGTTCCTGAAGGCGAATGCGGGGGCGGTACACTGGAAGGCGTTTGGAGAGGCGTGGAAGTAATACGCCGAATTTAAATGCGTAGAACGCCTATTAATGCGGTTTTCGGAACACAAATGGCTGTAAAGGCGCGCCAGGGCTAGAGTTTCAAAAAAAGTGCTGCGTTGCCATGCCAGATCCCATTCGCATGGAATCAAAATCCCGTTTTCCAACGCGGGTTGTAAGTTGTAGTAAGCCAGACATTCCTTACGTCACACCCTGCCTGTCGCTCGAATACAAATGCTTCTGGAATCCGATGGAGGCGTTGCGGATCAGGTGCACCAATCCCCAGCCTGCGGCTGCAAGCGCAGGATCGATCAGCTCGGCGCGCGTTTCGGCTTCGCTCTTGCGCAGCTAGTTCTCATCGCCCGTGAATTGCGCGGGTAAGTCCATCGCACCGTGCAACACCCGTGCGATCACGATTTGTCGTGTGGTTGCCTTGAAGAAAATCACGTAGTTGCCATGTGCGCATGAGCGCACATCCTTGCCCAATTCAGACCGTTCGCGAAACGCGAGCGGTGTCGCAGCAATTTTTCCGAATGTTTCGCGTAGCTCAACGATGAATCTCAGTGCCATTCGCGCACTGTCCTTGGCGATATAGTCGCCGATTGCCTCCAAGTCGCGCTCGGCAAGGGGCGAAACGCGAATCGTCAGCGAATGCGCCACGCATCAACCTTTGCGGCTGCCCGCCTGCTTGCGATACTTCGCTTCCAGCCGGTCCAGCACGGCATCAGCCGGCTGTGCAGCGC
>JAJAYN010000228.1 GCA_026786225.1 Burkholderiales bacterium
CACTATGGCATCGCGCAAAAAATAGATCTCATCCAGACGCGCAATCAGCGCCTCAAGCATTGAATCATTTAATGTCCGCAACCAAGGCTACACGTCCGATTTATTGCTCCGTGAAGCCACTACCTTCAAGTCGAAATGTCTCGCTCTCGCCATCCATGCCTCGAACGCGACAATCAACATAACAACCAAACAAATCGAGTAGTCAACTTCCGCACTGCGAGGTTTGCCGTCCTGCTCGTCCGGCAATTGCACGCAGAGTAATTTAGTGACGAGATCAGCGATCGGCTGATTAAAATTCGTCGCCAAGCACGAAATTACGTCTAATTTGCTCCGTGTCACTATGACCCCTTGCAGCCCAATATTGGCAACGTCAACGTCAATCCCTGCTCAACGCACCGGTGGCCATTGCCTGGCCGTGTGCACCAAAGCCAGCACCCATAATGTTTCTTGCACGAACTCATACACCAAACAATAATTTTCATGCGGTATCAGTTCGCGAGTACCGGTAATCCGCCCTGGTCGCCCTAACTTGGCATGTGTCATCAACGTCGCCACCGTATCACTAAAAAGTTCATCCATCCGGGCAGCCGCTTGCAAGTTATCGACCGCGATATAGTCCCAAACATCGGCGCGGTCTTGCTGTGCCTCTGGTGTCCAAATGACTCTCACGCCTTGCTTGCCACACTGGCACGCCGTGCTAGAAATTCAGCTTCTACCTTGTCATTCGTCTTGCCCCGCCCGGCACGCATCGAGACGCGACCGGCCTCGACTTTTGCGCGCAGGAAATCGTCATATTCCCTTGCGTCACGTTGGCGCTGAACAAACTCGCGCATCAGTTCGCGGAGTATTTGTGATGCTGGCCGGTGGGCAGCCTCCGCCTCGGCGATGAATTCAGCGCGTAGATCGGGTTCCAGTTTCATCGTAAAAACGGCTTCTTTCGACATGGTGCACTCTCCTAACGGGACGTATTGACGAAGTATATACGTTTTCATTACTTTGTTTGCCGCCAATCTTTATGAATTCAACTCGCGGCGGCAGCTTCAAGAGTACCTATTGAGTCGAAAGAACAGGCGCGAACACGAGTTTCTGCAGATTTCCGATAACGCGATTGACGGGCTTCGCTGAGGGAAAGCCCTCGTTCCGGGTCGACAGCGGTGATGGGCTGGCTGTCCTGACGAAAACCGCAACCGCGGCCTTTCAACTCAAACTCATCGGCAACTTCAACCCCATCTCCCTCGCACACGCCACCGCCACCGCATACCCCGCATCCGCATGCCGCATCACCCCCGTCCCAGGATCATTCCAAAGTACGCGCTCTATACGTCGTGCCGCCGCATCCGTCCCATCGCAAACAATTACCACCCCGGAATGCTGCGAGAACCCCATCCCCACACCACCGCCATGATGCAACGATACCCATGTCGCCCCACCTGCCGTGTTCAGCAGGGCATTGAGCAAAGGCCAATCCGACACTGCATCCGATCCATCTTTCATCGCCTCAGTCTCACGATTGGGCGATGCGACAGAACCGGAATCGAGATGATCGCGCCCGATCACGACTGGTGCTTTTAATTCGCCTGACTTGACCATCTCGTTGAACGCCAGCCCAAGGCGATGACGTTGCCCCAACCCGACCCAGCAGATCCGCGCCGGCAGGCCCTGAAACGAAATGCGCTCACGCGCCATGTCGAGCCAGTTGTGCAGGTGCGCGTCATCTGGAATCAGCTCTTTGACTTTCGCATCGGTCTTGTAAATATCCTCGGGATCACCAGACAGCGCGACCCAGCGGAATGGTCCGATACCGCGACAAAACAATGGGCGAATGTAGGCAGGTACGAAGCCGGGGAAATCAAAAGCGTTCGTTACCCCTTCATCTTTGGCCACCTGCCGGATGTTATTGCCGTAATCGAGCGTGGGGATGCCCATCTCATGCAAGGCGAGCATGGCCCGCACGTGTACGGCCATCGATTTCTTCGCCTCAAGCATCACCTGGCTGGGATCAGAAGCGCGCAGCGCAATCGCTTTGTCCAGGCTCCAGCCAATCGGCAGGTAGCCGTTCAGCGGGTCGTGCGCGGAAGTCTGGTCCGTCACCACATCCGGTCGCGCTTTGGCATCGCCCGCTATCACGCGTGCGGCGATCTCCGGGAATATCTCGCCTGCATTGCCCAGCAATCCGACTGATATCGCACGGCCTTCGTGATGTGCGGCGGCGATGATGCCCAAGGCGTCATCGAGCGATTTGGCTTTGGCATCAACGTAGCGGGTACGCAGACGCATATCGATGCGGCTTTCATCGCACTCCACCGCCAGCAGCGACGCACCTGCCATGGTCGCGGCCAGCGGCTGCGCGCCGCCCATGCCACCGAGGCCGCCGGTGAGTATCCATTTGCCCTTCAAGTCGCCAGCGAAGTGCTGACGACCCACTTCGACAAACGTCTCATACGTGCCCTGCACGATGCCTTGTGAGCCGATGTAAATCCACGAGCCCGCCGTCATCTGGCCGTACATCATCAGACCCTTTTGATCGAGCTCGTGAAAATGTTCCCACGTCGCCCAGTGCGGCACCAGATTTGAATTCGCAAGCAACACGCGCGGCGCGTCTTCATGCGTACGGAATACACCGACCGGTTTACCCGATTGAATGAGCAGGGTCTCGTCAGGTTCGAGACGCTTGAGTGCGGCCAGAATCGCGTCGTAGCAAGCCCAGTCGCGCGCCGCCCGGCCAATACCGCCGTAGACGACGAGGTCCTCGGGCCGCTCTGCGACATCAGGGTCGAGGTTGTTCTGGATCATCCGGTAAGCGGCTTCGATGAGCCAGTTCTTGCAGGTGATGGTATCGCCGCGTGGCGCACGGATCACACGCGAGGGGTCGTGACGCAGATTGGCTTGTGGAAGCGGTTGGCGGGAAGACATGGTTACCTCGACGACAAGAGTTTGAATATCACGGGGCCGGCGACGCAGCCCCAAACGACGATGGCCGTAGTGCAACTAAGCAGCACTGCAGCGCTACCTAAATCCTTGGGACGCTTGGAGAGATCGTGCTGATCGAGGCTCACGCGGTCGACGACGGCCTCAATCGCGGAATTCAGCAGTTCCACGATCAGCACCAGCAAAAGCGTCGCAATCAGCAGCGACTTCTCGGCGAGTGACAAGGGCAGAAACAACGCGAAGGGAAGAAACAGGATCGCCAGAA
>JAJAYN010000229.1 GCA_026786225.1 Burkholderiales bacterium
CCTCTGTTTCGCTTCAAGTGTGCCCTGCCCCCAAGAAGCGTGAATTGGCATCATTCGTTCACAAACCCCGTGAACGGTAAATCCGTCGGCTTTGATCGTTGAAGCCAGTTGCCTTCAGGATAATGCGCGGCGCCACTGACCGCGTGCAGCGTGTACGCGTGACGCGACGCGGCGGAGCGATTGGGCTCGGAGAGATGCGGAAACTCGCCATTGAACACAATCAATGTTCCCTTCGGCACTGCCAGCCACTCGAGGCGGCTCATATCCCAGGACAGATCCGGTTGCAACCGATCCATCTTCAGTTGGCCGTCGCTGTGTTTGCCGTAAATTTCCCGCAGCCCTTTGATGTGCTCACCCGGCAGGCCGCCCAGACAACCATTGCCGCGATGCGCATCCTCGATGGCGAACCAGAAGCCGACGACAGATTGCGGCCTGGTGTAGAGAAAGGTGGAATCCTGATGACAGACCACTTCGCCACCGATGCCGGGCTGCTTGAAGATGTACATCGACTGAATCAGCTTTGGATCGGTGAGGCCGATGGCGTCGGCGACCGCTTGCAGGCGCGCGCTGCGCGAAAATGCATTGAAGACCGGATCGAGATCGTGCATGGCGTGGCCGAGCTTGTTGACGGCTTCGGCTAGTGGCACGCGCAATTTCCCGACTTCGTCGAACGCGCCCTCTTCAAAAAATACGCCGATGCCATTTGCGGACTCTTCAAAATACGCGTCTTTGGCATGGCGATTGTCGCGTGTAGAAAATACCGTGCCCGACGCAGCCGGTGCGTGTTCAGCAACCAGTTCAACCGCGCGTTGTTTCAACAAATCGCATTGCGCTGCGGAGACAAAATCCTCGATCACGATCACGCCGTCACGTGCGTAAGCCTCACTCGCTTCAGCGCTGAGTCCGTGTTTATCATCAAATCGGCAGCGATGAACCATATGATTTCCTGAATGGCTGTGCGCGAGCTTACGTTATTTGCGCAAAAGCGTTTGCGCGGCCGCCACTCAGTCTGGCGGAGGTGGTTTCGCAAAAATGGCGGCGTGCCTTTCCACATGGCGCACCAGCACCTGTGCAGCATGTCGCGCGTTCGCGGGTTTGTCTTTTTATGCGGCAGTGAAGCAATACCCATAATACCAATAGGCCTCACTCATCTGCATCACCTGACAGTTGGCCAGCGTTGCCCAGCAGCGGATACTTTCGCCATACGCCTCCGGTGTTACAGCTTTCAGGGCCGGCCTCACTGGCTCGCGGCCAGACGCCTGAATAGCCGGGCGGTCACGGTTGAGGGCGTCATGCATAAACATGGCGACAAAGAGCGCATCTTCCGGGTCACCGAGAAACCCCATCGCCACGCCGTCGCCGGTATCGAGGATGATGCGGTCAGCGATCGCGATATCCTGGATCGCCCGCACCAGAACCTGATTGAAATTATCCTTGAGCGTCATTTGCCCGGCGACCGATTCGCGCGAGTAGCCGACCAGATCGACGGCGACGACACTTAAAACAAGGGTACGGCTGGATGTTTCAGCGGGCATGGACTGGCACCAATCGTCGGGACGGCGCGAATGCCGGCACCAAGATCAGATCGATTCTCGTGGAACCTTCGCTTACGCCCACAAGCCAGCGTGACGATGTCAGCGCCACAGGTAGTTGCATCCCTTGCATGACGTCCTCCCTGCCCAAGTGTACCTAATTCAATGCTGGCGTTCCATCTCAATACAGGCAGGAATCAACGTTCGGCGTATTGCAGACGTTATCGGAGAACACGATGCATGCAGGATTGTGGTCGCGCCCGGCGTTTTTGGCACGCGATAGTAAACCCTGGCATTGGCAAAAAAACGCCATGCGCATCACCCCACTTATTTACCGCCAGCCGGTCTTACCGCAATCGGCATGTTGCACAACTCGATATGCCCGGCTGGCACCTTGTACCAGGTGCCGCCGCGATTGCGCAGCGCCTCCACCAGCGAAGTGAACAGCCTGGTATCAGTGCGAATCACGTCGAGATTGGTCCGCTCGGCTGCGGGGACATCGACAGCGATACGAATCGATTTGATCGGCACGCGTTGCTCCGGCTTCTCGTAGAAGCCGAGTGCGCCGGTGCCGCGCGGCAATACCGACAGCAGCGGCATCCCCTGCACGATGCGGCCCAGCAGGGTGATATTGCGATCCAGGTGTCGCGGCGCGTGGCCGGTCACGACGTACAGTTCGGCACCACTGCCGCTGGTGTCATCGTTGCCGCGCCCCGCCCCGACCATGCCGTAGCAGTGGGCCAGCCAGGTCTGATTTGTCTTTGGATTGCGGCCCACTGGGAAACCATTTGAAAAGCCCACCTGTGCCGCATAGCCGTCGATATCGGGTAAGCGCGTGAAGGCAAGTTTGCTGTCTATCGGACGGGTATATTCGGCTGCGAGACTGGACTTGCCTTGCTTCATGGCGCGCGCCTTGCCGGGTTCGGCACTGTCCGCCTCCGGGTCGCCCCATTGCGCGACGTAGTTGTCCTGCGAACGCAGGATGGTAAGGCCATCGAAATAGCCCTCGCGTACCAGCGTGCGGATGTTGGCGGCGTGCGCGGGTGCGTAAGCGGCATTAAGTTCGATCACCACACGGCCGCTCGCCAAATCCATATAGAGCGTGTTTTCAAGATCGAGTGTGCGCCAGTCGGCAGGTGTCGCGGTCGCGAGAATTTCCGCGTACGTGGGCTTGGCTTTGGGTGGTGCCGCTTTTGACTGCGCGAACGCTGCCGCGGAAGCGAGTGTGGAAACGATGAGGCCAACCAGCAGCGAGCGACGAACGTAAGTGGGGATGCGCATGGATTTTCCGTGATTGTGTAGTTTGCGACGTGAAAAGGCATTCTACTGGGCGGCAGTCGCCGCGCGGCGAATGCAGCGGTTACAGTCAGAATATTTTACGCAGATCAAGCACCGGCGCGGCTCTTCAGGTACTTTCGTGCCAGGACACCCGTCAATGCTGGTGTTTGGCATTTTACGGGTCATAAACTGGCGCTGTCATCTGCGTGTCACCTGCGTGTCACCTGGGCGTCATTTGCACTTAACGATTTCGTCACCTGCGGAATGAATACTGGCGGCTTCTCAACAGGAGCCACGCATGACACACGCAGCCACCAGCAGCACGTTCGATGACGATATCGACACCAACCCTTCCGACAATCCCACTTTCCTGGGCGTACTCGACGCGCGCATTTCGCGGCGCCAGATGTTAAAGGGCGGATTCAGCACCACGGCGCTTGCCATGTTTGGCGGCGCAGCGACGCTAGCCGGTTGCAGTTCGGGGGAAAATTCGCCCACGCCGCTGCCGATTTCACCCGCGCCGTTCGTGCCGGCGCTGGGTTTTACGCCGGTGGCGAAAAGTCTGGCTGACACAGTCACGGTTCCAACCGGCTATACGATGTCGGTGTTGTATCGCCTGGGCGACCCGATTGCTGCCAGCGTTTCTGACTATCGCAATGACGGCACCGATACGCCCGCCAGCTTTGCGCAACGTGCGGGCGACCACCACGACGGCATGTATTTTTCGGCATGGGTGCAAACAGCCAGTTCAGCGCGGGCACCAGTGATCGCGGCTTGCTGGTGATGAACCACGAAGCCATCACGCCTGCCTTCCTGCATCCGACCGGCGCGACCACCGTCAATGGAATACGTACCGTTGCCGAGGAAGTGCAGCGCGAATTTTTTGTGCACGGCGTGAGTGTGATCGAGGTGAGCCGCAGCGGTAGCGCGGTTGCCTACAATCGCGCGTCCACGCTGAATCGCCGCATTCACACGCTGACCGAAATGGAGCTGTCCGGCCCGGCTGCGCGCACGCCGCTGATGATCACCAAATTTTCTCGCGATGGTTCGAAGACGCGCGGCACGGTAAACAATTGCGCCAACGGCTACACGCCCTGGGGCACGTATCTGACCTGCGAAGAAAACTGGGCAGGATATTTTCGCCGCATCACTGCAACCGACAATCCGCATCGCAGTATCAAGGAACTGGCTTCGTTCGCACGCTACGGCGTCACCGGCAACGGACGCGAACTGTGGGCAACCGTGACCCCGGACACGGCCGACAATCAATACGGCCGCTGGAATGCCATGAAGCTGGGCACATCTGCCGATGGCAGCGATGACTACCGCAACGCTGCCAATACTTACGGCTGGGTCGTCGAGATCGATCCCTTCAATGCCACCTCTACACCGAAAAAACGCACCGCCCTCGGCCGCTTCGCGCACGAAGGCGCATGGCTAGGCCCCGTCACGGTGGGCAAGCCGCTGGTCTGGTACATGGGCTGCGATTCGCGCGGTGAATACGTTTACAAATATGTATCGACCGCGAACTGGGATGCAGCCGACGCCACGCGCGGCCTTGCGGCTGGCGACAAGTATCTCAACGACGGCAAGCTCTATGTCGCCAAATTCAACGCCGACGGCAATGGCCAGTGGGTGGAATTGCGTTTTGGCGTCAACGGCATCAGCGCTGCCAATGCTGCGTATGCGTTTACCGATCAGGCCGATGTACTCATCAACACGCGTCTGGCCGGTGACGCTGCCGGTGCGACCAAAATGGATCGCCCCGAGTGGGGCGCAGTCAATCCACTCAATGGCGAGGTGTACCTGACGCTCACCAATAATTCGCAGCGCACAGTGGCCACCGCAGACGCAGCCAACCCGCGGTTCTACAACGATCTGCGCACCAATAACGTCAACCAGCGCGGCAATCCCAACGGCCACATCATCCGCTGGAAAGAAGCGCTGGGAGATGAGACCGCGACCACGATCCAGTGGGACGTGTACCTGTTCGCCTCGCGCGCCGGCATGGATGCTGCCAACGTCAATCTCTCCGCACTCACTGCGAATAACGATATGTCCAGCCCCGATGGCTTGTGGTTCAG
>JAJAYN010000230.1 GCA_026786225.1 Burkholderiales bacterium
TAAGACACCCGATCGTCTGGCGCTTCATTATTCCTTGTCGCATGTGCTGCTGGTAGGGCGCGCGTATAAGCGCGGTGTGATCGACGGTATCAGCGTGGATATCAAAGACATGCACTCGTTTGAATTAGCATGCCGGCTGACGCGTGATCTCGGCTTCGATGGAAAATCGCTGGTGCATCCCAACCAGCTCGCCTATTGCAACGATGCGTTTACCCCGAAGTCGGCCGAAATTGGTCATGCGCACGAAGTGATCTCGGCGCTGGAAAAGGCGCATCACGAAGGCCGCGGCACGATCATGCTCAATGGGCGTCTGGTTGAGCATCATCACGTAAACGCTGCAAAGCGCCTGCTGGCGCTAGTGGAGATGACCAAAGAGCTGGAAGTGGCCTGAAGCCAATGATTGAGATTTCCGCCCGTCCGCTGGCCGGTTATTTTTTTGAGCATTACCGTCTCGGGCAAAAATTCCACCACGCCACGCCGCGCACCATCACGCAAGGCGATGTTGCACTTTATCTGGCGCTCACGGGCTCCAGACTGCCGTTGCATTGCAGTGAACCATTCGCGCAATCACTTGGGTATCCCTCCATGCCGGTGGATGATCTGCTGGTTTTTCATATCGCCTTCGGCAAGACGGTCCCCGATATTTCTTACAACGCGGTAGCCAATCTTGGCTACGCCGATTGCCGGTTTTTGCAGCCGGTTTTTATCGGCGATACATTGCGAACCGAAACCGAAATCATTGGCCTGCGCGATAACTCCAGCGGCAAAACCGGGGTGGTGCATGTGCGCTCCAACTGCTACAACCAGCGCGACGAAATGGTGTTGACCTGGATTCGCTGGGTAATGGTCCATCGTGAGGATGCCGTCAATCCTCCGCGAACGACGGCCTTGGGCCTGATCGATGCGCCAGCCCAGGTCGCACCCGAGGCGATTGTCGCCCCGGCCTTTTTGAAACCGGCCAAGAATATGTCGACGGTGACCGGCGGCGTGCGCTTTTGGGAAGACTACGCCGCGACCAACGCAGAAGAATTCAGCAAAACTCCAGAGTCGGGTCCGGCGCCCTGGCAGTTTGAACCGATAAAGCATCCTGCCGGCATGACGATTGATGAAGCCGATCACACGCTGGCGACCAAGCTCTACCAGAACACCGCACGTGTGCATTTCGATCTGCATCTTATGAAAGATTCGCGGTTTGCGAGACGCCTTGTTTACGGCGGCCATGTCATGTCCATCTGCCGAGCACTTGCCTACGACGGCTTGGAAAACGTTTTGTCGATTGCTGCGATCAACAGCGGCACACATCACAATCCCACCTTCGCCGGCGATACCTTGTTTGCCATTTCGTTACCGGTACTGAAGTGGCCCATCAACGCTGACATCGGCGCGCTGCGTCTGCATCTTGTCGGCTACAAAAATATCGATCCAAACACGGCCGCATTCGCCGACGCGCCCGAACACCTGAAAGTGCTATCGCTCGATTACACCGTGTTGATGCCACGCCGACCCAAATGAGGAATTTATGACGCAGCTTGTCCACCCCAGCAAAGCGCTTTTCGTCGGCGAAAAGCCGTTTCCCGTGATTCCATCCTGCGAACATTTCGCCGGCAGCGAAAAACTCATCGGCAAAGCTTTGGAGCTGCAGGACAAGTTGGGCCCGGTATTCGACATCACCTGTGACTGCGAGGACGGCGCCCCGGCAGGGCAAGAAAAAGCCCATGCCGAAATGATCGTGAAATTGCTTACTTCGGAGGCCAACAAATACAAAATGGCCGGTGCGCGCATACACGATCACTCTCATCCGTTGTGGAAGCAGGATGTGGACATCCTCGTCGCAGGCGCGGGCAGAGTACTTGCATACATCACCATTCCCAAATGTACGACCTTTGATGAGGGCGAGGAAATGATCGCCTACATTGAGACTATTTCCAGGAAAGCATTGATCGGCCGCGAGATTCCCATCCACATTCTGGTTGAAACACACGGTGCACTGCGCGACGCGCAGCGGCTGGCCGCGCTGCCGAACGTACAGGTGCTTGATTTCGGTTTGATGGACTTCGTGTCCGGCCACCATGGCGCCATTCCAGCCTCTGCGATGCGCTCACCCGGCCAGTTCGAACACCACCTGCTGGTTCGGGCAAAGACCGAAGTCGTTGCGGCCGCACTCGCATGCGGTGTCGTGCCTGCGCACAACGTATGCCTTGATCTGAAGAACACGGAAGTGGTCATGGCCGATGCGAAGCGTGCACGCTATGAATTCGGTTTCCTGCGTGTGTGGTCGATCTACCCTACACAGATTACCGCCATCGTCGACGCGATGAAGCCGGACCTTTCCGAGGTTGAAGATGCGGCGAACATCCTGCTCGCGGCACAGGCCGCCGACTGGGGCCCAATCCAGTACAAAGGCGAATTGCACGACCGCGCCACGTATCGGTACTTCTGGGAAATATTGCAAAAGGCCAACGTCACCGGCGTTAAAATATTGGACTCCGCCAATCGCGCTTTCTTCTCATAGTTTTTCGAAGACCCCGATGACAAACACGACACCCGGCAGCAAATTCCGCCAAGCCCTCGTTGATGAAAAGCCGCTGCAAATCGTCGGTGCGATCAACGCTTACACCGCGCGCATGGCGCAGGCCACGGGTTACAAGGCGCTCTACATTTCGGGTGGCGGCGTGGCTGCCAATTCGCTCGGCATGCCGGATCTGGGCATCAGCACGATGGAAGATGTGCTCACCGACCTTCGTCGCATTACTGATGTCACCACATTGCCAGTGATGGTCGACATCGATACCGGTTGGGGTGGCGCGTTCAACATCGCCCGAACGATTCGGTCCTTCCAGAAAACCGGTGCAGCCGCCGTGCATATGGAAGATCAGGTCGGCACCAAACGTTGCGGCCACCGACCAGGCAAGGAAGTGGTCAGCCTCGACGAAATGGTGGACCGTGTCAAAGCGGCCGTGGACGCGCGCACCGACCCGAGTTTTGTCATCATGGCGCGCACCGATGCGCTGGCCGTCGAGGGAATCAACGCCGCAATCGACCGCGCCTGCGCCTATGTTGAAGCTGGTGCTGACATGATCTTCCCCGAAGCGATCACCGCGCTGCCGATGTACCAGCAATTCAAAGATGCCGTGAAAGTGCCGATCCTCGCGAACATCACCGAGTTCGGCCACACACCACTGTTTACGACCGAGGAGCTTGCTTCGGTAAACGTGGATATGGTCCTGTATTGCTGCGGCGCATATCGCGCCATGAACAAGGCGGCGCTCAATTTTTATCAGACGCTGCGCGCGGATGGTACACAGAAAAATGCTGTGCCGTCGATGCAAACACGCGCCGAGCTTTACGAATATTTGGGCTATCACTCGTATGAGCAAAAGCTGGATGCCTTGTTTGCTGCAAAAAAGTGAAACTCTAGCAATGGCGAGGCGTTTGAAGCATTTTTGCCTGAAGATGCCCGCCGATATTGGCTTTACGCAAAAAACACAACAGCGGTGACACTTTGGCAGTTTTGAAGATCGATCATTTTCAAGTTGCAATCCCGGTGGGCCGCGTTCCAGACGCGTTGGCTTTTTACGAGGGCGTGCTGCAATTTGTTCGCATTGCCAAGCCAGCGGAACTCGATCAACGCGGTGCGTGGCTCACACAGGGGCCGGTAAATCTGCATTTAGGAGAGGAGGAGGAGTTCGAGGCAGCCAGACGGGCGCATCCTGCGTTGTTGGTCGACAACATCGATCAGCTGCTACAAAAAGCCGAGCTTGGTGGATACCCACTACGCATCGACGCAGGGCCGACGGGCTATAAGCGGGCGTCAGTATTCGACCCGTTTGGCAATCGCATCGAACTCATGCAAAAGCTGTAAGGTGCACAGCTCTTACGAAGCACCAATTCTGCTTACGAAGCACCAATTCTGACAAGGCATGTGCGCAGGTCGCACCATAAGACGGAGATGATGAAATGAGTACCGAAACGGCAGCAACTGCAGCACCCGCGACCACGGGCCCCAAACCAAAAAAATCCGTGGCGCTCTCAGGCGTCGTCGCTGGCAATACCGCCCTGTGCACCGTGGGCCTCACCGGCAATGATCTGCACTATCGCGGCTACGATATTCTGGACGTAGCCGAAGCTTGCGAATTCGAGGAAATAGCTCACCTGCTGGTACACGGCAAGCTACCAAATACTGCTGAGTTGGCGTCATACAAGGCAAAACTCAAATCCATGCGCGGCATTCCGATGGCCGTGCAGGACGTACTCGAATCACTACCAGCATCGACCCACCCGATGGATGTGCTGCGTACTGCCTGTTCCGTCCTGGGCTGTGTGTTGCCGGAGAAAGACGACCATAACATCGCCGGCGCGCGCGACATCGCCGACCGCATGATGGCGTCTTTCGGCTCCATGCTGCTGTACTGGTACCACTTCGCAGTAAACGGTAAATGCATCGATGTCGAAACAGACGATGATTCCATTGGCGGCCACTTCCTGCACTTGTTGCA
>JAJAYN010000231.1 GCA_026786225.1 Burkholderiales bacterium
ACGATGACGATATCGGCTGCGGACAGGTGGCTCACCTCGGTCGTAAATTCGAGCTGCGTTGCCGCCCGCAAATCTTCGGCCGAGACTTCGCCGGTGGGATCGACAAATTTGCGATAGGCCGCGACCTTTTCTGCCGCAAGATCGTAGCCAATGGTGCGTCGTCTCTTGCCGAACTCGACGGCGAGTGGCAAGCCCACATAACCCAATCCAACGATAGCGATGACCTGTTGTGGCAAGATTTTCTCCCGAACCTAAACCTGGTAGTACTGCCGATACCATTCAACGAAGCGACGGATGCCGTCCTCCACCTTGGTCTGTGGCCGAAAATCGACCCACTCCTGGAGACGGGCTACATCCGCATTGGTCGCGGCGACGTCCCCGGGCTGCATGGGCAACATATTCATTTTCGCTTTCTTGCCCAGGCAATCTTCGAGCGCGTGAATGTATGACATCAGTTCAACCGGGCTGTTGTTGCCGATATTGAAGACGCGATATTGTGCTTTGCTTGTCGCGGGAGTGGGTACGGCCCCTGACCAATCCGGATCCGGCGTGGCCGGGCGATCGATCACACGCATCACGCCTTCGACGATATCGTCAACATAGGTGAAATCGCGCCGCATCTTGCCGTGATTGAACACATTGATCGGTTCATCGGCGAGGATGGCCTTGGTGAACAAAAACAGCGCCATGTCCGGCCGACCCCACGGGCCATAAACCGTGAAGAACCGCAAGCCGGTGCACGGCAGCCCGAACAAATGCGCGTAGCTGTGCGCCATCAGTTCGTTGGCTTTCTTGGTGGCGGCGTAAAGCGACACAGGATGGTCCACGTTATCGTTCTCGTTCAGGGGCAAACGCGTGTTCAAGCCGTACACCGAACTCGATGACGCGAACACCAGATGGCCGGCCTTTGAATGCCGTGCACCTTCCAGCACGTTGGTAAAGCCGGTCACATTGGCGTCGATATAAGCGCGTGGATTGGTGAGCGAGTAGCGCACGCCAGCCTGCGCGGCGAGATGCATGACGGCATCAAACCGTTCACCCTTGAACAAGGCTTCCATGCCTGCCTGACCGCAGATGTCGAGCTTCTGGAAGGTGAAGTTGGCGTGCGCTGCGTGTTCACGTAATCGTGCGACACGCGCCTCTTTCAACGTGGGGTCGTAATAGCTGTTCAGGTTATCGATGCCGACCACGCTATCTCCACGCGCCAGCAGTTTGTGGGAGAGGGTGGAACCGATAAAGCCGGCCGCGCCGGTGACGAGGATTCGTTTCATGTGATGTATTTTGTTTAATGCCGTAGTTTGACAGAACTGGATTTCGGAAAACCATCGACTATGTTTTCCGGGCGCCTTTTGTCGCACAGTCGCACCAGCACAGGCGCTGGATTGGCCCCATAATCGCGAAAGTTTAATTTTGGGAGTATGAATATGTCAGGCGGAAAATTTCACGTACATGGGCCACACGACCATGCGTTGGAGCACGGTCCGCACGGGGACGGCGGTGAGCGCGCACATAAAAGTGACGGTGCATTCGTTCAGTGGGTCGCGATTTTTACCGCCATTCTGGCAACCGTTGGCGCGATTGTGAGCTATCAGGGCGGTCACGCGCAGAATGAAGCGCTGTATTTCAAGAACGAAGCGGTGCTGAAAAAAGCCGACGCCTCCAATCAGTGGGCCTATTTCCAGGCCAAAGGCACCAAGCAAAACCTCGCTGAACTCGCCGAAGGCCTGACGAACGACGCCGACAAAAAGGCGAAATACGCCGAGGAAGTGAAGCGCTACAAGAAAGAGAAAGACGACATCAAGAAGGCTGCTGAAGGATTTGAAAAACTGTCTGTGGAGGCCGACGAAAAATCCAGGCGCTCACTTTATCCGCACGACAAGCTCGCGCAATCGATGACGTTTATCCAGATTGCCATATCGCTAGCCGCCATTTGTGTGTTGACGCGCAGGCGCTGGATGCTCGGGCTTGCAGGTGTTGCGGCAGCCGGGGGGTTGGTTTATTGGGGCTGGGCCTTTGTACCGCCAGCTTTGCCGGGCGTCACGCACTAGATTACTAAACTCCAGCACTGGCGCGGCGTTCAGGATACAAATGGCTGAAAATGCCCGCCAGTGCTGGAGTTTCATAATTTTATCGCCAATTTTAGTGGCGCTGCGCCGGTTTTCACAGCCGTCACACGTGTCTCTGCCTTGGGACTTCATGAGAAAATAGTGGGCATGAACAAGGACGATTTACCCGACGAAAGCATGACACCGGCGAACGAGATTGCGCACACCGCATTCTACAAATTCGTCGCACTCGACGAGCCCGATGGTGTCGTCGCGCATCTGCGCGCGCTGACTGAAAATCTGCTGGGCAGCATTCTGGTGGCGCGCGAAGGCATCAATGGCATGCTGGCCGGTTCACCCGCTGCGCTCGATGCCTTCCAGCAGGCGCTGGTCAACGACGCGTATTTCACCGGCAAATTTGCCGGTATTGCCTTCAAGCGCAGCGCGTGCAATACCGCGCCTTTTGGCAAGATGAAAGTCTACAAAAAACCCGAAATCGTTCCGCTGGGAATCAGTGGTGTCGATGGCACCAAAACCGGTGCCAGTGCCAGCCCTGAAGAATGGCGGCAACTCATCACCGAGGACGACGTGGTGTTGCTCGACAACCGCAACAGTTTTGAATTCCGCCTCGGCCGATTCAAGAATGCCATCGATCCTCACGTCACCAATTTCCGTGACTTCCCGAAATATGTCGAAGCCCATGCGCCGCAGTGGAAAGCCGAGGGCAAGCGCGTGGCGATGTATTGCACGGGGGGTATCCGCTGCGAAAAAACCAGCGCATGGATGCAGGACATGGATATTCCGGTTATTCAGCTCGAGGGCGGCATACTCAATTATTTTGCGCAAATGCCCGACGCGGAGAACGACTGGGAAGGCGAGTGCTTTGTGTTCGACAACCGCATCGCACTCGATACCAAACTTCACGAAACCGCGACGACGCTCGACGACGTCTATGGTGCCGAACCTGACGGCGAATGGCGCATCCGCCGGGCCAAAGAACTTGATGGCTCCAGTTAGTCCCGCGATATTGCCAACGCGGGAGGGCGTGGGGCCGAGCTGCATTTCGCTACCTGCGCGTCCTGCAGGCGCGTGGCCGCAGGTGATTGATTTTCTGGCGGCGCGCTTCCCCTCAGTCCCACGCGTTGAGATCGCCGCGCGCATGCAGCGTGGGGATGTGGTTGATGCGCAGGGATTGTTGATCGCCCCGGATCGGCTGTACCAGCCGCATCTGAAACTTTTTTACTATCGAAATATCCCACAAGAAGCGCGAATTCCTTTCGAGGAAGTGGTGCTGTTTCAGGACGACTACCTGGTGGTGGTCGACAAGCCACATTTTTTGCCCGTCACACCCGGCGGGCGCTATCTGCAGGAGACGCTGCTGGTGCGATTGAAGCGCAAGCTGGGCATCGACACGCTCGCACCCATGCATCGCATCGACCGCGAAACGGCAGGGTTGGTATTGTTCACCAAGCAACCTGCGTCGCGCGGCATGTATCAGGATCTTTTCTCGCAAAAGGTGGTTACCAAGCGATATCAGGCAATTGCGGGCGTTCGTGCCGATCTCATTTTCCCGTTGACGCATCGCAGTCGGCTGGTCGAAGCCGACCACTTCATGCGCATGCGCGAAGCCGACGGCGCGCCAAATGCGGAAACAACTATTGAATTGCTCGAATCGAACG
>JAJAYN010000232.1 GCA_026786225.1 Burkholderiales bacterium
GATTACATCAGCTCCGATTGCCAGCTCGCGGCACATCACATCGCAGAGGGAATTGCTCTGCTCAAGAAAGATCAACCACAGACACAGGCCACCCTCGCCCACCCGATTACGCTGGTGCGGAAGGCTTATGGACTACCCGATTAAGGAAGATGCAATGACCATGACCACAACAAAACGCATTACGCCCGACAGCTTGATGTCACTCGAATCCTACGCCAAAGCTCGCAAGGAGTTTCGTGCCAACGCCATCGTCTACAAGCGGCTGCGTACCGTACACATTGGCGATCACGTTACATTGCTGTTTGAAGATGAGATGACCATCCGCTACCAAATTCAAGAAGTGTTGCGGGTCGAAAAAACGTTTGAAGAAGCCGGTATTCAGGATGAGCTGGACGCCTATACACCGCTGGTACCCGATGGCCGCAACTTCAAGGCAACCATGCTGATCGAGTATGTCGATGAAGCTGAGCGGCGCATTGCTCTGACCAAGCTCAAAGGCATTGAGGACAGGACCTGGGTACAGGTCGAAGGCAGTGGCAGGGTCTATGCAATCGCCGATGAGGACCTGAAGCGTGAGAATGAGACCAAGACGTCGGCCGTACATTTCTTGCGCTTTGAACTGACCGAGGAAATGGCCGCTGCCCTGAAGTACGGCGTGTCGCTGTCGATGGGTGTCGATCATGCGCAATATGCCGCTGCGGTCGAAGTCAACAATCTGACCAGAACTGCACTGATCAAAGATCTCACCTAGCAGCAAACTTGACCCAAATAAAACGGCCCACTTCACGGGTCGTTTTTCATTGGAGCGGGCGAAGGGAATCGAACCCTCGGCTCTAGCTTGGGAAGCTAGGGTATTACCATTATACGACGCCCGCAATTTGGTCCTGAGCGGCAATTGTAGCCGGATTCGGTCGCGACCGGATGTTGTGCGGGTTCCCGCCATAGCGATATTACTCACTGCAGTTTCATCGTCATTTCTGCCAATGTCATACCCATTCTCGCCAAGTTGTACACAGCCCATGTGAATTCAAGAGCGCAAAGATGAAGCCGATTCATGCCAACCTCGGCATCAACTGCGAAAATTTCAACGCACTGGTCGAACAATTGCAGTTTGCGATGGACAAGAAAAAGGATCCCTTTCACGCCCAAAACAAGGTGCTGGCCGTGTTGGCACCAATGCATCGGGACATCATTACCCGATAATCCCCCGATGCGTATTTAGTGTGGGTTCGCGACCGCGCTACTGTCATAACCCGCCGGATGGAAGTCTGGCCGTCTTTCTTACGGTCTCGCATTCATATTAAGCATTGGCGCGGCTTTTCAGGCGTTTTTGCCTTGCAAGGCCCGCCGATAAACGACTTTGGCAAATAGTCCTACAGCACCGCGCACCCTCGACGCGGCACCGCTTCAAACCGCCCGGTTGCAATTGGCGCTGCCGCAATTGCAGTACGTCGCAATTTGCATATTGCATTCTGTTGGCGACCTACACTGGCGTCGCTCTACAAGAAATCCGCCACACTTTTCATTACCGGAGAAAACCATGAACCCGCTTTCTTTCATCACCTCGCCAGTTACCGACATTACCAAAGCATTTACCTACCCGTTAAAGATGCTTTACGTCGTCACCATTTGCACGTTGGTGAATGTCATGACGTCGCCCGGCGTATGGTGGGTGCAGTGGGTCGTATTCGGCATGGGTATCGGACTGATCGCTGTTTGGTATCGGGCGCTCAAAACCATCATCGCGGCAGTAGGTGTTGCGGCGATAGGCTATTTCATATATCGCTGGTGGAAAAATCGCCATCAGCCTGATGCTGCCGGGCGTGCCCTGGCTGAGGCGAAGCCACTCATGAACAACGTTGCTGCCTGATTCGCCACGGCGACTGGTTTACCCTATATTGGAAATCCGCCCCCTATGATTACGACGACGATGCCGCAATCTGCACGACTCAAAGCCGAAGAACAACTCAGGCGCCAGACCGAGTCTGAGAGTTTTCATCCCCTTGAGGGAATGCAGTTCTTTCGCCGCTGGCCGCGTAGTTTTTTGCGTGATCTGATTTACACCCTCATTCTGAATCTGATGTTTGCGCTGGCCTTTACGCTGCTGGCGTACGTGTTCGTCAAGAAAATCGGCCCGGAAGATTTTTTGCCGATCCTGGGCAACAACCTGATCATTGGAAATGTAGTTGGCTTTGCGTTCTGGATCGTACTCTCGGCATTGGGGCCGCTGATGCGACTGGTGAATGGGCGCTCGTTCTGGTTTATCACCTTTTTCTACGCCATTCTCGGCACCGGAATTGTGACCGGCTCCCTGTGGGGCTACGCCTACGTTTCCGGTAAGCGCGGCATGCTGAGCTGGATTGGTTCGAGCGAACAGTTAATCACCAGCTTTGTGATTTCGCTCATCATCTCGCTGTTTTTGTCGGTCATGTGGAAACGTCGCACCGAGGAACTGACAGCCCAAATTGTGCTCGCCGAAGAACGCGAACGAGTGGAGACCGCCGAACGCAGCGCCGCTGAAGCAAACCTTCGGGCATTGCAGGCACAGATCGAACCGCATTTTCTGTTCAATACGCTAGCGAACGTTACGAGCCTGATTCATACCCAGCCGAATGAAGCGAAGCGCATGCTTGAGGAATTTATTACCTATCTCCGCGCCACACTTGCCTCTACCCGCGAGGAGCGCACTACGCTCCGCGGTGAATTCGAAATGATGAAGAATTTCTTGTCCATCCTGCAGATTCGCATGGGTGATCGTCTGCAGGTCGCAATTGATTTGCCGCCCGACCTGCATCACGCCACCATCCCGCCAATGTTGTTACAGCCATTGATTGAAAACGCCATCAAGCACGGATTGGAGCCGAAGATTGAGGGGGGAACTGTCAATCTGAAAGCCGAGCGCAGCGGCGCGCAACTGCGCATTTCCGTGATCGATACCGGCCTTGGATTTGGCAACGCGCCGTCGAACGGAATTGGGCTAAAGAATGTGCGCGAGCGGATCGAGAAACTTTACGGCATCGACGGGAGTGTTTCCATCGAAGAGAATCAGCCCAGTGGCACCAGGGTGGTGCTGAACATTCCCCTGACGATGTGCTCGTAAGACACAAGCACTGGTGCGGGTTGCAGGCCAGAGTTAGCTCGGAACCCGCGTGAATATTGGAGTTTCAATGTTTGACTACGCATACCTATGACCACCAACCCTACCGCGATCATCGCTGACGACACGTGAACAGGGAATTCGCACCCCATGGGGTGCGCCTGTGAGCGCCCAAGCCCAATGCAGTGGGCGCGGGAGACTCAATCAAAACTACCTATGTGAGACCGCATGACCACCAACCTGACCGCGATCATCGCCGACGACGAACAACATCTCGCCAACTACCTGAGCGACCGCCTAAACGCGCTCTGGCCCGAACTCAATATCGTTGGAATTGCCAAGAACGGCCTTGAGGCGATACGGCTGGTCGATGATGAGAGCCCGACCATCGTTTTCCTCGACATACGTATGCCGGGCCTGACCGGACTGGAGGTTGCCTCACGCCTGGACGCCAAGACCCACGTTGTCTTCGTCACTGCCTATGACCAGTACGCGGTTGACGCATTCGACCGGCAAGCGGCGGACTATTTGCTGAAACCGGTCAGTGATGATCGTCTGACACGTACCATCGAGCGCCTGAAGGCCAGGCTCGCACAAGCCGAGTTACCCGTTGGCGTGGCCGACATCCTTAAACAACTGGCAACGGGTCTGCCCACGGCTAAGAGTGCGAGTTTGCGCTGGATACGCGCATCGCTGGGCGAGACCGTCCGGCAAGTCCCGGTCGACGACGTGCTGTATTTTCAGGCGCAGGACAAATACGTCAGCGTCTACACCAGGGAAGGTGAATTGCTCATCCGCACGCCTTTGTCGGAATTGCAGGCGCAGCTTGATCCGGATGAATTCTGGCAGATTCACCGATCAACTATCGTCAACGTAAGTCGCATCGCCGCAACGACGCGCGACGTGATGGGAAAGACGCTGTTAAGACTAAAGGACAGCAAGACCGAATTACAAGTCAGTCGTGCCTACGCACATTTGTTCAAGCAAATGTAATCGCCTTCAGTTGCCGGGCGATTCAGTGGCAAATGTAAGCGCCTCCATCTGCCTGTCGTGCCAGCGGGAAAGTGACACTAGCGCGCAACTCGCACCGATGAGCGCAAAGAACATATCCGATTGCGTGTCCCATTGGTCGCCCTGCGTGCCAAGAAATTCATCCGCGCCTTGCCCCATGATCAACGCACTCCACCATTCGATCAGTTCATAGAAGGCCGAAAATCCGAGGCATATCGCGATGCACAGGAACGCCACCACACCGCGGCGCGTAATGGCGAATTTTCGTATCAGCACTTCGCGCGCGACGATCGCCGGTATGAACCCCTGCGCAAAGTGGCCGATCTTGTCGTAGTTATTTCTCGTAAAACCAAACCAGTCCTGCATCCAGAAGCCCAGCGGTACGCGCGCGTAAGTGTATGCCCCGCCAAGAATCAAAATGAGACCGTGGATCGCAATCAACCAATACAACATCGTGGTGAGCTCAAAAGTTTTGCGTGTCCACCACATCAGCACCAATGCCATAAAACACGGTGCCACTTCCAACCACCACGTTGCGCGGTCATATGGCGCCCAACCTGACCAGGCGAGGCTGACAAACCATAGTGCAATCAATGCGGTGAATGCGGCTGGAATGTGTTTTGCGGTAACGTCGGCATTCATCGGCGGCGTTTCTCTTGGGATGCGTCAATCGTTGTGGTTGACCTGCGTGCTACACTTTTCGCTTGTTCCAGCAGCAGGAGTTTTGATTCGTCATGTTAACGCTTCACATCAACGGTGAACAAAAGCAGTTCCCGCCAGAACTTAACGTCGCGGAATTGGTGGCGACAATGCCGTTGGCCGGAAAGCGATTCGCAATAGAACTGAACGGCGAGATAGTGCCCAGAAGCGGGCACGCGACCACACCATTGCGCGATGGCGACAAGCTTGAGATCGTGATTGCAGTGGGAGGCGGCTAGTGGCAAATGCAATGAACCGCACCGACGGCTTCATCATTGCAGGCCGCGCATATCGCTCGCGGCTGCTGGTTGGCACCGGAAAATATCGCGACTTTACGGAAACGCGCGCGGCCATTGAGGCCGCAGATGCCGAGATCGTAACAGTGGCGATCCGCCGCGTTAATATCGGCCAGAACCCCGATGAACCGAGTCTGCTTGAGGTATTGCCGCCATCAAGATTCACCATTCTTCCCAATACCGCCGGTTGCTACACCGCAAGCGAAGCGGTGCGTACATTGCGACTGGCACGCGAGCTTCTCGACGGGCATGCACTGGTGAAACTCGAGGTATTGAGCGACGAGGCAACACTGTTTCCCAATATGCCAGAGACCATTGTCGCGGCCAGAGAACTGGTGGCTGATGGATTCCAGGTAATGGTGTATTGCTCGGACGATCCCATACAGGCAAAAATGCTGGAAGAAATCGGCTGCGTCGCCATCATGCCCCTGGCGTCGTTGATCGGTTCGGGCATGGGCATATTGAATCCATGGAATCTGCAAATCATTATTGACCGCGCCAGTGTGCCGGTGTTGGTGGACGCAGGTATCGGTACCGCATCCGACGCGGCAATTGCGATGGAATTGGGCTGTGACGGTGTATTGATGAATACGGCGATTGCGAAAGCCTCGAATCCCGTGTTGATGGCGAGCGCCATGAAGAAAGCAGTCGAGGCCGGTCGCGAAGCATTTTTGGCAGGACGGATGCCAAAGAAAATTTATCAGGCGGCGCCCAGTTCACCGACTGGCGACCTGATCGGATAGAAATGAAGGAGAACAAAGCCGCCCTTTAAGGCGGCTTTTATTTTCTTCCGACAAAGTGAAAATCTAGAACCGGATGCGCATGCCGACCGAGAATGAATCGGCATCCAGATTGCCATTGGCGTAAGTATTTCCGTTCAGGTTGCGATAGCGCTCCACACCGAATCTGAAGCCGAGCCGACGACTGAAATCATATTGCACCCCCAACCCGACGCGACCGGCGGAAGTGTAACGCCCATCACTGTCAAGCAGCCCTATCGGCACCGCGCCACCAAAAACCGTGTCTGCCCGCACTCTTGCAAGACCGGCACTGGCCGTCATCGACAACCGATCAAATATTGGCAGTGTGCCTACCAGATCGAGGCCATACGACGACGTTTTCTGCGCTGCGCGCGCGCCATCAAATGACATTCTCGGACCACCCCATCGACTGGCATCGGCATACTGCCCGACCAACGAGAAATGCGGCACGAGGTGCGACGAAAAACGATAGCCCACCTTGAGGTCCGTGCCGCCGTTATCCATGGGTTCGACAGACGTAAAGAGGCGAGACCGGAACAGCAGGTTATTGACGTCTTCGGGCAGGGTAGCCTTCACGGCATTGAGCGGCAGACCACCAAAGTACTGTGCATGTGCCGGCACGCTGACTAAAGTTGCGGACATGACAATGATGGATATGGCTGCGCGCATGGCGCGGAATTCGCGGAATGACTTGGTTGTTATTGTTGGCATGGTTTTTTCCTTTTCAGACCCTATCGTTTTACCGACAACTCGTCAAAAGGTTCCCCTGCTGCGTACGATAAGGCTGCCCGCTGGTTATGTCAAACGATGGTTGCATTGCTTTCAGGCTTAGCGCCGTAGCAATAACCCCTTCAAATAGTCGCCTTCGGGAAAATGCAGCGCCACCGGATGATCGGCGCCCGGCCCCAGACGCTGCACAATCTGCGCATCCACATGCGCATCCAGGGCTGCGCCTGCGACAATTTTCTGGAACAACTCAGCGCTGATACCGCCGGAACATGAGAAAGTCATTAAATGCCCCCCGGGCCGCAGCAACTTCAACCCCAGGAGATTGATGTCCTTGTAAGCACGCGCGGCCTTCTCAGCGTGTTGCGCCGTCGGCGCAAATTTCGGCGGATCGAGAATGATGAGGTCAAAGCTCTTCGCCTGATCGCGCAATTTGCGCAGCGCTAAAAACACGTCAGCATCCAGCCACTCCACGCGCGACGCGTCCTGATTATTGATCTGCAAATTGTGCGCCGCCATTTGCAATGACGGTGCCGAACTGTCGATGGAAAGCACCGACCTTGCACCGCCGGTAAGCGCGGCAACACTCATGGTGCCGGTGTAACAGAAGCAATTCAAAACGTCGGCATTGTGTGCCAGCGATTTTGTGAGCGCGCGACTGTCGCGCTGATCGAGATAAAAGCCGGTCTTGTGTCCATGCGCAATATCGACAGCAATCTTCATTGCGTTCTCGGTGATCACCGTCTCGACGGGCAAGGGTTGGCCGGCGATCAAGCCGTTGCGCGCATGCAGACCTTCGAGTTCCCTCACATCTGCATCGGAGCGTTCAAATATGGTGTTGGCGCCGGATTCCTCCATGAACAGCTTTGCGAGCAGCGCGCGATGCGGATCGATCCCGGCTGTGAGCAACTGCAACACGATCACATCGCCATACCGGTCTGCGATCAAGCCTGGTACGCCATCAGATTCTGCGTGAAACAGACGCATCGCATCGGTTTCGACATTGAGATGCGCGCGTCGCGCAATCGCCGTCCGAATCCGCTGCCGATAGAACGCTTCATCCACGGTGTCGCGTTCGTCAAATGAAAGCACCCGTGCAATGATTTGCGACTTCGCGCTAAATGCTGCGTAGGCGAGGAAGCCGCCATCTACTGTCTGCACGCGAATAACATCGCCAGACGTGGTGCCATCGTCAACGGATTGGACGGCACCGGAAAAAATCCAGGGATGCCGGCGCAACAAGGATTTTTCGCGGCCACTTTTTAGCATCATTTTTTTCATGCCTGCATTGTACCGAGCGGTCGCGAGCGCGCCGTATAATTTCCGCATGGAAGAAGAACCGAATACTCAACCTCAGCCTGCCACCCATAGGCCGATCCGTAGCTTTGTACTGCGCCAGGGCCGAATGTCACCGGCGCAGACACGCGCAGTCGATGTACTGGGACCGGCATTTGTTCTGCCGTTCACGCCCACTTTACGGCTGGATGCAAGCGCTGTTTTTGGTCGAAAAGCGCCGCTCATCATCGAGATCGGGTTTGGGA
>JAJAYN010000233.1 GCA_026786225.1 Burkholderiales bacterium
AGCAAATACATGCGGTGGATGATGGGCTTGCTGAAAAGGTCTGCGTTGATCGGTTTGGTAAAGATGTTTTTATTGCTGGATTTTTCGTTCTCGGCAAACAGCGTTGTGCCGGCAGCGATTTTTTCAGGTCGGCCACTGGCTTCAAAAAACGCCCTTGCCACAGCAACGTCGTAGAAAGAACTGACAGCGGGTTTGAACAACGCAGGCAACGCGTCGGAGGAATGGGCAGGGCTCATGATGGGATTAGTGTCTCGCGAGGTGGTAAATCGGTGGCTTCGGCAAACAACTTGCATTGTACGGCGCGGCGGGCAGACTGCGGAAAGGCAGTGTCTGATTTTCAGCAAACCCAACCGCGTGCCACGCAAGGCACAGCCTGCCGCCGACACCGCCACCCAGAATCCATGTGTTTTGCAGCTAACCCATGAAGAACGCGTTCAGCTTGTTGCCATCGGGATCGCGAAAATAGCCGGCATAAAACCCTTCGCCGCGTGGTCCGGGCGGGCCTTCATCAGATGCACCCAGCTCCATCGCCTTCTTGTACAAGGCATCGACCTTTTCGCGACTGTTGACTACCAGCGCCACCATCACGCCGTTACCGACCGTGGCAGGCTTGCCGTCGAATGGTTTTGCCAGACACAATCCGGCAGTCGTCGGACTTGCCGACCAGGCGATAAAACGATCCGTGTCCATGAAGCGTTTGGCACCGATGATCGTCAGCAAGGCATCATAGAACGTTGCCGCTCTGGCGAGATCGTTGGTGCCGATGGTGACGTAGCCGATCATGTTTTCTCCTCAGGGATTGTGATTTGAGTGAATATCATAATGCACATGTCCTGTCTTCGCTAAGTGGGCAATCGCGACTATCATGGGCTGCATGACGACCAAAACGGATAGCACTCCAAGTGCGGTACATTCGCCTGCAGATGAGATCCTTGCGTTCTGGTTTGGCACGGGCGAGGAACATGGTAAGAGTCGGGCGGCTTGGTTCAAGAAGGATCCCGCGTTCGACAATGAAATCCGCAGCCGCTTTCTGCGGACTTATGAACTGGCCGCGTCCGGTCAGTTATCGGGGTGGAACAGTCGGCCACAAACCTGCCTCGCGCTTATTGTTGTGCTCGACCAATTCCCACGCAATATATTTCGCGGCGATCCGCGCACCTTCGCCACCGATGCACTGGCACGTGAGGCGACGCTTCATGCGCTTGAGCAAGGTTTTGACCTTGCGTTGAAGCCGGTTGAACGCCAGTTCATTTATCTGCCGCTGGAACACAGCGAGGCGCTTGCCGATCAGCAGCAATGCGTCAAGTTAATGCAGGCGCTCTCCGGGTTTGCCGAAACACGTGACCTCCATGTCTGGGCTGAAAAACATCTGGTGATCATTACGCGATTCGGACGATTCCCGCACCGCAATGCGGGTCTGGGACGCGACAGCACACCGGAGGAGATTGAATTTCTGAAGCAGCCTGGCTCAGGCTTTTAGGCGTTTTTACAAAACTCCAGAACTGGCGCGGCTTTCGGGACAAAAACGCCTGAAAACCCCCGCCAGTGCTGGAGTTTCACTTTTTTAATCGTTAGCCAGCCCCGTCGCGCCACGTCGCATACGCCAGGCGGGGAAGATTGAAGCGATCCGTGGTGCGGCAGTAATACGATGGCGATCCCAGCCGGCCGATCGGCGCAAACCCGTTGACGTGCATGCGTTCGCCGAGTAAATGGTCGGCGACATGAAACATGACGACCTCGCCGACAAAAATCGTATACGCCCCCAGCGCCTGCGCGCTATGCAGTTTGCATTCCATGCTGGCCTGTGATTCGGCCACACGCGGAACCGCGATTTTTTCGCTTGCCGCCATATGCAATCCTGCGGCCAGGAGTTCGCTTTCGTCAGCCGGGAAATCTGCCGCCGAGACATTCATCGCCGCCAGCACGTCCTCGGTCACCATATTCACGACAAACTCGCCGCTGGCTGAAATATTGTTCGCCGTGTCCTTGGTGCTGCCGTCGTCATTGCGACCTACGCTGATAAGCAGATACAGGGGATTGCTGCCGACAGCATTAAAGAAACTGAACGGCGCAAGATTCACCACGCCCGCGTCGTTTTGCGAGGTCACCCACGCAATCGGGCGCGGCACGACGAGATTGGTGAGCAGCTTGTAATTGTCGATAGCTGTGTTGGATTTCGGATCGATGCGCATGGCGGGTTCCTGATGTTTGCGTGCGGACAAAGTATAGGTGACATCGCGCGCCGGTTTGCGCAGTCACTCGCGCGGAACACGGCACATTCGGGGCACAATACGCTCACCATGAAACGCATCACATTTTCCGCACACGACGGACATCCGCTGGTCGGCCACCGCTTCGACCCGCTTCAGTCGCCTAATTCGCCCAAGGCCAGTATCGTCATCGCACCGGCGATGGCGGTTCCACAAACGTTTTATGCACCCTTCGCGCAGTACCTCGCGGCGCAAGGTTTCGCGGCGTGGACTTTCGATTACCGCGGCACCGGGAAGTCGCAGCCTGGAAGCATGCGCGGCGCGAAAGGCGACCTCACCGATTGGTTTTCACGCGACTACGATGCCGTCTTGAACCTGGCCGCCGACACGCATGCGGATGTGCCGGTATTTGCAGTCGGCCACAGCTTTGGTGGACAGTGCGCGCCACTGTTGCCTTCGCGACATCGCCTCGCCGGGCTCATCAACATTGCCGTCGGCAGCGGTTCAGGCCGTCATTTGCTGCCGAGCGTTCGCCGCACCGCACCCTTCATGTGGCATGTCATGGCGCCGTTGCTTTGCCCGTTGTTTGGCTATTTCCCCGGCGAGAAAATTGGTGTGGTCGGCAATGTGCCCACCGGCGCAATGTTTCAGTGGCGGCGCTGGTGCCTCACGCCCGACTACATTCTCAGCGGCGAACCGGGTGCGAGGGAAGCCTACGCGAGTGCCGAATATCCCGTCCTGGGTTTGACGTTTGCCGATGACGAATTGTTACTTGAGGATGGCTCGCGCATGCTGCACGGCGCCTACAAGAAACAACCCGCCGACTACCGCTTCATTTTACCTGCCGCGGTCGGGCTGAAGCGCGTCGGCCATTTCGGCTTTTTCAAGCCACAAAGCGAAACCGCTCTGTGGCCTGTGGTTACCGCCTGGCTTGACGAAAAAACTATCGCGCGCTCCGGCGCGGCCGCCGAGTAGCCTCGCCGGCAGCATCACGATGGAGCGCAGCAAGCCAAATACACCTTCGACGGCGATACCGAGCAGCCGGAACGGCAGCAGGACCAGCCAGATCAGCGGATAGAGAATCAGCGCCAGCAACGCGAGCGGCCAGCACAGCACAAACAGAATAAGCCAGAGCACGAATTTCATTATTTGGTCCTCATCAGGTTTACGGCTCGCAGCTAACGCAACATGCGGCGATTCGATGGACACAGTTTAGCCAGACCACCGCGGTTCGCTATTGGCTTGCGACGAAATGCAGGTGGGGAGGCCCGATTTGTGAGACGCCTATGCCAAAAAACAAACACGCCAGCACCCACGGGCATTGCGGAGCAACCTTGAGACGCGCGGCGCAGAACAATGTGACTGTCACGTTGGCGCGCGACCACAAAACCAAGAAACTGCAAGGCAGGCACGGCCTCACCGGTGGAAACAACGGGCCGACTAGGCATGCGCGGCGACGCGAAACGTCGTAAGCAGCGACCGGCCCATCACGGTTAGCGGGAATTCCTCAAGGTATAGCCCCGTGGCCTCGCGCAAGTTCGCGAGAGCCTCCTCGACGGTTTCGCCTTGAGAAGTTGTTCCGGTTTCCGGATTCAGCGCGACAAAACCGCCTTCGGTGGCAGGTGTCAGGACACCGGATAGTTCCATGGTTTTTCCTTTCACAGTGCCAAGCAAAGCATTGGCAATTTTTTCTGAGGCTTAACGAGGCTGCAGAAAAACTCTTTTCATGTGCCCAACGTGACGTGAACTTTGGAGCAGCAAGAAAATATCAACCACGGCCCCTTTTTACTTCCCAAACCATGCGATTAGGGGAGGAAAGCGTCCGATCCGCGGGCATGAGGTCTAACGTTGAAGGCCACCGCTACGCAGCAACTGCCGCGTAGCGGCAGCCGGCTGCTGTGTGTCCGTGTGGGCCGAAAAGTTAGCCCGTTCACTCATAGTG
>JAJAYN010000234.1 GCA_026786225.1 Burkholderiales bacterium
AACATGGCCGCCTTGAGGTTGACCTGGACCACTTCGTCGAACGCTTCTTCGGTAACATCGACCAGCTTTTCTTCGCGCTGGATGCCGACGCAATTGACGAGGATGTTGATCCTGCCGGCACGTGCCACCGTCGCGTCCACGGCGCTGCGAATACTCTTTGTTGAATGCGCGTCGATGGCAACCGCGCTGGCAGCGAGGCCCTGCCCTGTAATTTGCACAGCCAGCGTTTCCGCCTTCTCCAGACTGCGGCCGCCGATCACCACATGCGCGCCGCGCATCGCCAGTCCCCACGCGATCGCCTCGCCTATGCCGCCGTAGCCACCTGGTACGAGCGCGACTTTGCCGTTCAGATCGAATTGCCCGGCGAGTTGTCTGATGAAATCAGCTTTGGGTGTGATCGCGTTCATCATCAATCCATCAGCAATCCGCCGTTGATATCGATCACTTCGCCGGTAATGAAGCCCGCCAATGGTGACGCAAGAAATCTGACGACGTGTGCAAATTCTTCGGGCTCGCAAAATCGTCCGACCGGAATGGTCACGAGCAAGGCCACGCGTTGCGCTTCGCTGAGTCCCTCGGTGACCATGGGTGTTTTCACATAGGCGGGCGAGATTGCGTTTACCGTCACACCGAATGCAGCGCTTTCACGCGCAAGCGAAAAGGTCAACGCGCTCATCGCACCTTTCGACACCGAGTACGCGGTGCCCGCTGTCAGTCCGCCGGTTTTTGCCGCGAGTGAAGAGACATTGATGATGCGTCCCCATTTGCGCGTTTTCATTGCGGGCAGTACCGCGCGTGACCAGTGAAATGCACCGTCGAGATTGACGCCCAGCACCCGCCGCCATTCCTCGTCGCTGGTTGCTTCGACTTTATTGTTCGACAGTATTCCTGCATTGTTGACGAGGATGTCGAGAGGACCGACTTTTTGCGCAACACGTGCGTGTGCGGCAAGGACTTCAGCAGCGTCACTAATGTCTATCTCAATAAACTCGATTTCCCCGCGCAAACCGCGCGTGGCATCGCGCATGCGCGCCTCGCTCAAATCGACCATCACCACGCGGGCGCCGTCCTCCAGCAGGAACTTCGTGGCGGCCAGGCCCATCGTGCCCGCTGCGCCGGTGACCAGCGCGGTTTTGCCTTCGAGTGGTTTCAATCCTGATCCTTCCCTTGCCTGCAAACGTCAATTATCGAGTGCGCTCTTTTTACCAAACATTCCGCGCGCACGGAATGTCACCACAACGATGAAGAGCAGGTACATCGACATCAGCGACCATTCCGAAGCGTACGCGCCGGTGAGCCCGACCACCAGCCCGACCATCAACCCGGCCACGACGGCACCCCAGAAACTGCCAACACCGCCCAACACAATGATGAGGAAGGCCGGTACGACAGCGTCGACGCCCACGTGCGGTCGTATACCCCAGATCGGCGCCATGACGATACCCGCAATCGCCGCCAGTGCGGTTCCCAGCGCAAACACCCACATGCGCAAGCGTGAAAGGTTGTAACCCAACGCACGGACCATTTCGCTGTCGTGCGCACCGGCTTTAATGATCGCCCCGTACTTCGTTTTCTCTATGAATAGCCACAGCAATACGATCATCGCCACGGCAAACCCACAGGCGAAGAAGCGGTAGCGAGCGTAAATGAGGTCACCAATCATCACCGCCCCGGAAATCGCGTCCGGGGTTTGCAGCGTGCGTTCCTGCGATCCCCACACGACGCGGATCAACTCTTCGATCACCAATGCTGCGCCGAACGTCAACAGCAGACCGTAAAGCGGGTCTTTGCCATAGGTGCGGCGCATGGCAAGTTCCAGCAGCATGCCGAAGATGCCGACGAGAATTGGTGCCAAAAAAAGAGCAACCGCGTAGCGGGTTCCGATCGGCAGTGCCCCGTACCAGGCAAATGCACCCGCCAGTGGGCCAAAGTGGGGCGCCATGAGGAAAAGCGCGATGTAGGCACCGAGCGCAAACAAGGAGCCATGCGCAAGGTTGATCACCTCCATCACGCCGACGATCAGCATGAAGCCCAATGCAATCAGAGCGAATAGAAGGCCCAGCGACAGGCCATTAAGGAGGTGCGGGAGCAGGTTTTGGAGGAAATCCATCTTAGACTTCGTTGTAAGTGCCGATGTGTGCGCTGATGCCCCTTATCCCAGCCCTCACCCCCGGACGGGGGAGAGGGCGTAAGAATCATTGCTCATACGTCGGCGTCGCATCATACGACTCCAGCTTGCAAGCCGCCGCCGCATCCTTGTCCTCTACTTCCTTCGGCTCAACCTGTGCAAGCAACTTGAAAATATCGTCCTTCTCGACCGGCGTATCGTTATAGGTCGCCATATAGATGGTCTGCTGCATCTGGTGTGTCACGGGGTTCATATAGGCATCGAAATGCTGCATGCGATCACGTGCCGGCACCTTGAGGTTTTCAAGTTCCTTGATGACCTTGATATTGTTGGTGGACCCCGCGCGCTCGACCGCACGCAGCAGTTCACGCGTGGCCATGTAGCCGTTGTAATAGACGTTGCCCGGCACTTTGATCTGTACGCCCGGATAGGCTTTTTGGTACGCGGCGACAAACTCTTTCACGCCAGGCAGGTCGAGACGGTAGTACCAGTTGGTGCCAAAGACGCCGAAAATTTCCTCCGGTCCCAGGCCATACACATCCGGCCAGTCCTGCTGGTTGTTGATCCATGCGAACGTCTTGTTCATCTTCAACTGCACCACCTGCTTGCGCAGCACCTTGATGTCGTCGTCGCCGACTGCCGTGGCAATTGCGTTAGGTTTGAGCTGCTGGATTTTGAGCAGATAGGCACTGAAGTCGCGGGTATTCTGCGGCACCAGTAACTCCTCTACCACCTTGCCACCGTTGGCTTCGATAATCGCCCGCGTGGCTTTGGAGGTGTTGTGACCCCAGACGTAATCGTTGGTCATGAGCAACCAGTTCTTGCCATTCACTTTCATCGCGTTCTTGACGATCGCATGCGCGAAGTTAGTCCCGTTGCCGTCCCAGACGAACTTGACGCGGTGGCAATCCTTGCCCGCTTCAGTCGGCGAGCTCGAATTACTGTTGAGGAAAATGCAGCCGTATTTCTGTGCGACCTGTGAGATGGCGTTGGCGACACCGGAGTGAATCGCGCCGATCAGAAATGCCGCCTCGTTACGCGTGATCATACGTTCCGCAACACGCGAGCCGGTGGCGGGCGTGGTCTCGGTATCCATATGCAGCGCTTCTACAGGTCGGCCCAGCACGCCGCCTTTGTCATTGAACTCCTTGATGGCCAACATCGCGCCCAGTCGCTCTTCCATTCCACTCGCAGCGTACTGGCCGCTGGCATCCATCGTGAGGCCGATCACCAGTGGTTTTTTGGCCCCCGATTGCGCCCAGGCGTGATGGGTTTTCCACGGGCCGTAGAAACTGGCGGCGCCTGCGCCTAGCGCAATTGCCTGCAAAAGACTTCGCCTGCGCGGGCTTTGGGGCGTAACAGGTTCCGTTTGTTGGTGCGACAGCAAAATTTTCGATTCAGACATGGCAGTTTCTCCTTCCGGTTTTTATCGGTGGGCGCTTCGGGCGTCCGTTCTCTTGCTAGCGTTTCACGATCTGAAAGCCATTGGCCTTCTCCTGCACCTCGATCAACGAGGGTACTAATTTGTCGCCATAGCCTTGCGCCACGGCATGTACAAATGTCTGGTGCACGGCCTCACCCATGAAGCTCACCACCGGCAGCATTTCCGTCATATGGGTGTAATAGCGCAAGTCCTTGCGCGCGTTCGCGATGGAGAACTTCATGCCCGCGAAATCACCTTTGACGGCATTTTCGGCAATCATCTTGTAGACACCTGAATTCACGCCACCGGCAGAAACGACCTGATGGAATTTCTCCAGGGAAACACCGGCGCGGGAGATCGATGCGAATGCTTCGGCGGTGCTGGCCGCAATCGAGAGTGCAAGGAAGTTATTAACCAGTTTCAGTACATGACCGTGACCCGGGGGACCGACATGGAAGATATTTTCGCAATAGGCTGCCAGCACCGGGCGTATCTGCTCGAACGTCGCCTCATCTGCACCGACCATCGTGTTGAGCCTGCCCTCTTCGGCCTCTTTGGGCGTTCGCGCCAAAGGTGCATCAATGAACTTCACGCCTTTGGCGGCCAGCGCCTCGCGGATGCGAGTGGTGGAATCGGGTTCAGCGGTGGAGGCATCAATGACGATCAGTCCCTCCCGGGCAGCGCCCAGCAACCCGTCTGCGCCGAACACGATGTCCTCAACCTGGGTGGAGCCGGTGACACAGATAATCACGATATCGGCACCGCGTGCGGCGTCGGCATTGGTCTTTGCTTCGGTGGCACCGGCGGCGAGCAGGTCATCCAGCCGTGAACGATCACGGTTGACTTTGAGATTCAGGCTGTATCCCTTAGCGAGCAGATTTTTGGCCATGCCATGGCCCATCATGCCGATGCCGATAAAGCCGATGCGCGGTGTGCTCATGTGACGAGTCCTTTTTCCAATTGTGGTGAATACTGGTCTGATTGAGGTGTCTCTGCGGCGCGATCCCAGAGCGTGATGAGATCGCGATAGTTGCGCGCAATCTCCGCGACGACATCTGCATCCGTCGCCGTTCCGGAGAACCATGCGGCTGCGGGCTCGGAGAAGATGGTCCGGCCCACTGCGAACCCGCGACAACGTGATTCACCGGCAGCGGCGGCAAAGCTCGCTTCCAGTGTCGTCGTGGAGGCTTCGAGGCCAAGTACCAGCATGCCTTGACAGTACTTGTCTCTAGTTTCGATCAGCGCGCCAAGTGCGTGCCAGATGCGAGGATCGGTCGATGGAGGCAGCTTCCACCAGTCCGGTCGAATACCTGCGTCATAAAGTTGACTCATCGCACGACCAACCGCGTTCGTGTCTTCACCGGCGCGTTCCGGCGGAATGATTTCCAGCAGCAGTTCGTGGCCCGTGTGGTGGCATGCGTCAGACAATTCGCGCATGCTCGCTATCTGTGTCGCTTTCAGGTCGTCGCTGTCATCCGGATGGTAAAAAACGAGGCACTTGACCACGTGTTCTGCGGGCCAGGTGCGGAGTACGAGACCGACGTTCGGGCCGGTCTCGAACGCGACAGGAATTGAACCTGGCACCTCAACGGGGCGTGCGATCCAGATATTCTTGCCCGTGAGCATGGGAAGCACATCGGTGCCGTAGTGATCATCGAGCAATACACCGGTGTCGG
>JAJAYN010000235.1 GCA_026786225.1 Burkholderiales bacterium
CGATTTTGGTTATGCGTCAGTAGTGACGTATGAATTAAGTTGCAGCATGAGACAACGAGAATCAAAATGAGCAATCCGCGTACGTTAACGGTTCTGCACGACGGCGGCGATATCGTAGTCGGAGCTCTAGCGGGCGCAGTGAACCCGGTAGTGGTCTTGAACGATATGTTGATGGCCGAGTTATTACTAGATTTACGCGCGGCGCAAGCGCAAGCACTTGGCGTGAAGTCGACGGTTGACGCTACGGCATTCATCAAACTTTGCGAGACTCTTGGCCGTGTAGTTGAAACCTATGTGGTCAATCGAAACAAATATTTTTGCGGTGTAAGTGAACCCGTTCATTGTGCCAATCTCGTATCCGAAATAGAACGGCTTCAAGACGAGTTCAACAGCCTGCTTCCGGGTAGACAATGAAGCCTAACTGGTCGCTCGGCAGGGACAGGCAACTCTGGACGACGCCTTTGGCGCGAGTGTTGCGCGCCAGGCAGCTTCAATGTTAAGTCGCAACGAAAACACCCCGCATCTCATCAACACCCCACCTAGGAGTTCTCATGAAGCGAGTCACTGGCATTGGCGGCATCTTCTTCAAGGCAAATGACGCACCGGCATTACAGGCTTGGTACAAGCGGCACCTCGGCATCGATGTCCAGGAATGGGGTGGCACGGCGTTCACCTGGGCCGACGGTGACGGTAAGCCGGTTGCTGGAACAACCATCTGGTCTATTGGTTCAACGCAAGGGGACCAGTTTGCGCCGAGCACTTCAACGTTCATGGTCAATTACCGGGTGGAGGATCTACACGGCCTCGTTAAAGTCTTGCGAGAAGAAGGCTGCAACGTTCTCGATAAGGTCGATGATTCCGAATACGGGAAGTTTGCCTGGGTCATCGATCCAGAAGGAAACAAGGTGGAACTTTGGCAACCGCCAGCCGGCCAATGATCAGGTCAGTCGGCTGCCCTGCGAACCTGCGGGTGAACAATTCATTCAGGCCGAAGCCGCTTGGCGGTTCGGCTCAATTCAGACGTTCGCCGTCGACATTTGAAATATACATACTTAATATATATAATGGCTCAAGCGGTTTCAATTTGATCCGACCAAGGCAGCAGCAAACCTCAAGAAACATGGCGTGTCATTTGCCGATGCTGAAGGAGTGTTTGCCGATCCGCTTGCTGCGCATCAGACTGACCCGGATTCTGAGGCCGAGGAAAGATTTGTCGCGCTGGGACTCGGTAGTGCCGGGCAAATTCTGGTTGTCATCTACACGTTACGCGGCAATGATATTCGTCTCATTTCTGCGCGACACGCCACCCGCCGAGAGGTAAATGCATATGCGAGCTGAATACGAGTTTTCAAAGGCAGAGCGGAAAGCGCTCATTCCGAACAAAGGCAAGACACGGATTTCAATCTTTATTGATAACGCGGTGCTTGATGCATTTCGTGCAAAGGCGGAAACCGTCGGCGTCGGCTATCAAACGATGATGAATGACGCGTTGAAGCAATTCCTTTCTGGGGCGAATCGGCCAATCACCGAGACGTCTCTTCGCCAAATACTCCAAGAAGTGTTGCCCGCGCCACAAAAACGGCTAACAACTCGCTCAGCGGGGACGGTACAAAAGCGTGCGGCTCGATAGTTCAGACGTTAAACAAATATCGAGTTCGCGAATATGTCCGCATCCGCTCTGCTGGTAATCGACACGCAGCAAGCCGCCTTCAACGGCGTCTTCTGCCCACCGATTGATCGCGCCGAAAATCTCGTTACTAACGCGCGCGCGCTGATCGACGCAGCACGAGACATCGGCACGCCCATCATTTTCATCCAGCATAGCGAGGGCAAGGGCGAACCGTTTGAGGAAGGCACATCGCACTGGGAATTCCACGAGCAGCTCACGCCGCATGCCGGCGAGCCTGTCGTCAAAAAGTATGTGTCCAGCGCGTTTGAGAAAACCGATCTGGACGCAAAGCTGGCTGCGCTCGGCGTCAGGGACCTGATCATCTGCGGCCTGCAGAGCGATTTCTGCGTGAGCAATACCAGCAAGTCGGCACTTGCCCTCGGCTACCGCGTGCATATCGCGAGCGATGCGCATAGCACCTGGCCCTCCAACGGGCAGACGCCGGCGGCGATTGTGCGCGACGTGAACAACGATCTGCAATCTCGCGGCGCGGTGCTCGAGTCCACGGCAGAAATTGCCGGTAAATTGCGCGCGCGCTGGTCGTGACTTCATTGATTCAATCGCACAAAGACTGATCGTTGAATTCCGTCGTTGAAAACCCACCCACGCTGCTCACGACAGATCGCCTGACTATTCGTCGCCTGAGCAAAGATGACGCACAAGCGTATTTCGCCATCTTTTCCGATCCCGCCGTGATGCGCTATTGGGGCTCGCCGCCGCTGGCGGATCTAACAGAGGCCGAACAAAAAGTGGTCGGGATTCTCGCGCATTACGAGAAAGGCGATCTGTTCCAGCTTGCGATCGAACGCCAGTCCGACAGGCAGATGATCGGTACCTGCACGTTGTATCAAATCCACCTGCAGAACCGGCGCGCGGAGGTCGGCTATGCGCTAGGCAGTGTTTTCTGGGGAAATGGCTATCTTGTCGAGGCGATGCACGCGCTGATTGATCACGCGTTTGGTCCCATGCATTTGCATCGGCTCGAAGCAGACATCGATCCGCGCAACGAAGCATCGGCCAAGTCGCTTGAACGCCTCGGCTTCAAGCGGGAAGGGCATTTGCGTGAGCGCTGGATTGTCGGCGGCGAAGTATCTGACAGTGCGTTATATGGATTGCTCGCGAGCGAGTGGGCGAATCCGTCGCCGTCCGGCTTCAAACCCAACTTCAACTTTAAGTGAGATGCAAATGAACCTGTCCCGTGCCGTGGTCTCGATGGCGCTCATCATCGCCGGCAATGTATTCGCCCAGCTCACGCCAACGACGCCCACACCCACACCTTTACCGAAGCCCGCTCCCGCTCCCATACCTGCGCCCAAGCCCGCAACCGCGCCCGCACTCACGCCGTCATCGTCACCAGAGGCGGTGGTGCGCGCTTATTTCGAAGCGTTCAATCGTCAGGACATTGATGCTCTTGTTGCGACCGTTGCCGAGGATTTCATTTGGTACAGCATTGAAAACGACAAGATGTCAATTGAGGCGAGCGGTCGTGAAAGTTTTCGCATGGGGGTGCAGGACTATTTCAAGGCGCTGCCTGCGGCGCGCAGTGTGGCCGAAACAATGACCGCAAGCGGGCCCTATGTGAGTGTGCGCGAGCGGCCGTCGTGGACAACCCGCACCGGTGAGAAGAAAAGCCAGGTCGCCATCACCGTCTATGAAGAACGTAACGGCCTGATCAAGCGCGTGTGGTATTACCCGCCGACGATTTGATTGCGTGAATGACGACACTCTAAGTCACCCGACTTAACCTGGTTTGCGGAATTTGTTCGTCATTCGGGCCCGTCTTCGGCCGATGCCCGGCGACCGCAGCAAATCCAGACCAGACCGACGCTATTTCTTGTCCCGCACGTCAGCCTCAAGGTGCCGCTGCATTTCCCGCTCAAAGCGCGATACGGTCGGCCCAATCAGTGGGCGATAGAGGTATCGCAGCAACCAGCCCGGCACCCATTGGCCGCGCTCCTCGAAGGCGACTCTCGCTCTCGGATGCACCATAAAGCGTAAACCGAATGGTCGATAGTTCGCATCACTTCGCCAAAAATCGATGCGGGCAACGTGCTTGACGCTCTTGTATCCATAGTGCGCAGGTGCCACGAGACGCAGTGGCGCACCATGCGCAATCGACAATGGCTGGCCATCCAGTCGATCCGCAAGCAGTACGTCGGGCGACAACAGATCCTCGAGCAACATGCTGGTTCGTGCACCATCCTGTCCCTTGAGGACAACAAACGTGGCGTCTGCGGCGGGCTGTGCGAGAGGAACCACCACCTGCTGATAGAAATCTGCGAAACGCATGCCGCCCCATTGCAGGCCACGGCGTGTCCAGGTGGTTACGCAATGAAAGTCAGCGCATTGCGCCACGCGCGGCATGCGTTCGAGTTCTGATCCGACTTCAACCGGTGTTTGAACGTCGCCACCAATCAGAATTTTTGCTTCGCCCACATTTTCTGGAAAGCGCTTTGCAAACGGTGTCAGGCCGAAGCGCGGGAAAGTGTTGATTTCACGCTGGCCCGGTGGCAGTGCAGGATAATTATTCATGTTTGCATTCTAGGAAGACTTGCGATATTACAGCGACCCCTCACCCCCGCCCTCTCCCGGGGGCGAGAGGGTCAAATTACCAGGGCAACGAATACGTCTTCAAATTGGTAAAACTCTTGCAGGCTTCCTGCACACCTTCTTTTGCGCCAATTCCCGAATCCTTGATGCCGCCGAACGGCGTGACTTCAAGCCGATAGCCCGGCACTTCCCAGATGTTCACGGAGCCGACATTGAGCTCTTTCACGAAGCGCATGATGTCGTCGAGCCGATTGGTACAGACGCCAGAGGACAAACCGTAATCGGTCCCGTTGACGATATTGATGGCCTCATCCACATCCTTGAACGTGATCACCGGGGAAACCGGGCCGAAGGTCTCATATTTGACGACCTCCATTTCCGGTCGCACTTTATCAATCATCGTCGGCGAATACGATGCGCCATCGCGCTGGTTGCCGTGCAGCAGGCGCGCACCATTGGCCACAGCATCCTTGACGAGCGATTCGAAGCGCCTGGCGGCCGCCTCGTCGATCACGGTACCCATATCGACATTGGGGTCAAGCGGGTCACCGTACGTCCACGCCTTGGTTTTTGCCAACAGTGCGTCGGTAAATTCCGCCGCCACCTTTTCATGCACGAGAATGCGCTTGACGGCTGTGCAACGCTGGCCGGAATTCTTGTACGAGCCATTGGCCGCGAGTTCTGCCGCCTTCACCACATCGGCGTCATCCATCACGATGATCGGGTCGTTGCCACCCAATTCCAGCACCTGGCGTTTGTACGTGGCCCTGGCAGAAATGTATTTGCCAATCGCCACCCCGCCCGTGAAGGTCACCATATCGACATCGGCGTTGGTGAGCATTTCATCGGCGATTTCTGTTGGGTCACCGGTGATGACAGACAGCATCTCCGGCGGCAGACCGGCTTCGTACAGCACGTCGGCCAACGCGATTGCCGCAAGCGGTGTCTTCTCGGTGGGCTTCAGCACCATGCGGTTGTTGGTTGCAATCGACGGCGCGACTTTGTGGATCACCTGATTGAGCGGATGATTGAATGGCGTAATGGCCGAGATCACACCCAGCAGCGGCTCGCGCATGGTGTGCACGCGGCGTGATTTGCCGTGGTGTGTGAGGTCGCAGGAAAAGGATTGACCATCATCGACCAGCGCCTGCTGCGCGGCGAACAGCAGCACGTCCGAAGCGCGACCAACTTCATACATCGTGTCCTTGATGCAGAGCCCCGATTCGAGGGTGATCAGGCGCGCCAATTGCGCCTTGCGTGAAGCAATGATTTCACCCGCGCGCATGAGAATTTTGTAGCGCTCATGGCGCGTCAGTTTTGCCTTGTATTGCCGCGCGATGCGAAAGGCGCGCCGCACATCGTTGATCGATGCCTTCGGCACGGTGGCGATAACTTCACCGGTATAGGGATAGCGAATCTCGATGACGCGGTCAGTGAAGACCTTCTCACCGGCGATGCGCATGCCCTCGATGCGCGGTGATTCAACAACGGCTGGTCTGCTCATCACAGCGTCCCGTTGATGGCAAAGTCAAAAATCTGGTAGCTCTTCAGCGTGGAGACGCCGGCCTTGAGTTTGTACGCATCGTTGAGCGGATAGTTGACGATGAACGGCACCTTGGCTTCGGACGTGCCGCCGTGCGTGCGCAGCCGATGTCCTTCCAGTCCTTTCAGATTGTGGTCTGCCTGCGAGCCGCCGATGCACACATTGGCCAGCGCGATGACCGCCACATCGCCTTCGCGGTCTGCCGGCATATCGAATTGGCGGCACACCGTCTCTTTGTCCATCACCGATTCAATGCCGTCGATATTGCGGATGACCTCCATGATCTGCTTAGGTGTGGCCTTGCCGCGGCACCATACGCGTACAAAGCCTCCCAGTGCGCCATGATGCGCAACGAAGGCATCGGTAATCGGGCAGATGACTTTCGCGTCGCCCTTGCCGAATTTGGCATCGAGAATATCCTGCAGCCAGATGACATTGGGCTGACCTTCGGCGTTGCTCTTGTCGTTCATGCCGTGATCGGCGATCAATGCGACGGTCGCGTCCTGCGCGGCGAGGCGTCCGAAGCAGGCGTCGAGCGCGCGATAGAAGGTTCGCGCACCGTCTTCATCCGGCGCAAATTTATGTTGAACAAAGTCGGTGAGCGAGAGGTACAGGAGGTCGGGGCGCTTTTGTTCCAGCAGCCTGATGCCGGCCTCAAGTACCAGCAGCGATAATTCCATCGAATACATATCGGGTTGCGGCATGCCGACGAATTCGAGAACGTTCTCTATCCCGTTCTCGGCCATCGTGCATTTACTCGCGAACTCGGACGAAAATGAAACGTGGCCTTTGCTGACGTCGAGGTTCTTGCCCAACTGCTTGCGCAATTTGTCCTTGGCCGTGATCGACACCACGCGTGCGCCGGCTGCTGCGAATTTGGCGATGATGGTGTCGCCGCGCAGCAACTCGGGACCGGTCATCACGACAGGCTGGCCGGTGGCGGTATCGAGGTAGAAGTTGCCCGAGATGCCGTGTTTGGATGCTGGCGTACCGGTGATGATGGACATATTGTTCGGGCAGGTGAAGGAGGGCATGGTGCCGTCGGCTACGGTACTGAAACCCTGCTGCATAAAGCGCGCGATATTCGGAATCACGCCCTCGGATAAAAACTGCCGCAGATATGCCGGATCGCCGCCGTCGATACACACCACCACGACGGGTCGTAGCGGCCAGCGATAGTCGGTGCCGTTGACGTGGACGACAGGTTTGTTTGCGTTCATGGTGCGGATTCCTTGATCGGGGCGGCGTAATTGAGGTTGAACCATTTAGTTGACGCTTTGTAGATTGTAAACAATGTACAAGCAGGCAGTGGTAGCCGTACACGTCTTTGGCCAAAGAGCTATCTCAAGACTTCGGCTTTGACCAGCGCAAATTGATGTAGAACGCCATTCTACGACCATCTCCAGACGTAAACGTCCCAAACGCCGCGCCAATGCTGGATGGCATATAAAAATCGCCTTCGAGCAGGCGACACCCACGTGCCCGCGAATACTGTTTGAACGTCGAGTCGTTAGCAGGAAACGACATGCA
>JAJAYN010000236.1 GCA_026786225.1 Burkholderiales bacterium
CCATGCGCGCCAGTTCCTGGCCAAGCAACTGCCGCAGATGAGCCGATTCGGCGGGATTTTCAAGCAGCTTCTCGAACTTGGCGAGAGGGATCAAACAGACTTCGCAGCCATTCAGTGCAATGGCATCACTGGAATGTGCACCACGCCCCAACGCGTCGAGTCCCACGGCGTCGCCCATGGCGTGGAAGGCGACGATGTTGCGCCGGCCGTCGGTCAGCGACACGCAGGACTTGAGAAAGCCTGCTTTGACCGCATAAATGCCCATCTGTGGATCGCCGGCACGAAACAGGAACTCACCAACGCCTAGCCGGATGCGCTTCTCACCCACCAGCGGGAACAGGGACTGAAATTGGGTGAGCACGCTGTCCGCATCGCACAGCTTGCTCAGCGCGCATGTTGCGCACGCAACTTGCATCGGCTTTGCGGCTGCGTCGTGTTTCTGCGTTTTTTTGATTGCCAAGTTGTTGGTCCTGCGCGATTGCGCTTTCGAACAAAAGTGCTATGCCAGCATCGAAGAAGAAAGCATCGAGCAGGGTCCGGATAAGACTGCGACTGAAAATCCCAAGCAGCCAATCGCAGCCGAGGACTATCGTCATGCGCGACCGCTACCAGCGTTGGTCGGGCCATCATGCGCATGATCAATCTTGTCGACAGCCCCGGTTTTGACACAGATCAAAGAGATGCAAGGTCGATGCATGCGTGGTGAGGCTGACGGTACATGGATGCCCACAAGGTTGTTTCGGCGCGGGCTCAACTTGCACGCCGCAGAATAAACGTCGGGAATAATTTCTGCAGGTGATCAATCCCGGCGTCATCCAGCGGTGGCGGCATCGGTTCAAGCAACGTATCCGAACAACCGTGCGCACGGAATTCCTGCAGCGCAAACGTCGCCACACCTTGCTGCCGCAACGCTGTCGCCATCGACGCCAGGTTCACTGACGAAAGCAGGCTCGGGTGGAGAGTGGTGCGGACCTCGTGCTCGACGCCGGAAGCGAGCAGATAGTCGAGACTTTGCCGCGCGGGCGTGCCACTGTCTCGCACACCGGTCGTTTCGGCGTAGTCAGCAAATGGTGCCTTCACATCGAAACCCACCCAATCGATTTTCGGCAGCAATTGACGCAGGCGATCCGGATAGATTCCAGCTGTGTGTAACCCCACCTTGAATCCACGTTGACGTACATCGTCGATCGCGCGGCCCAGGCTGCGGTCGACGGTGGGCTCGCCACCGCAGAACACGACGGCGTCGAGAAGGCCTTGGCGACGATCCAGAAAATTAAGCACGGCCTGCCACGGCATCAAGGGTGGTTCGAGACGCGCCTGTATTTCTGGGTTGTGGCAATACCGGCAACGCCAGGCGCAGCCCTGCACAAACACCACCGCGGCCAGCTGACCGGGGAAATCGGTGGTGGACAGCGGCGTAAAACCGGCGACGCGCAACGGCTCTTCGACGCGATCCGGAGGAGCGTACAGGTGCGAAGCGTGCAGAGATGCAAAGCGTGGCATTTTGCGTTGACAGCTACGTGGCGACCGGCAGTTTCTCGCGCACCGTTGCCTGATTGGCGACGAAATACTGGCGCTCGTAGAACTCCCCTTTCTTGCCGACATTGAACGACGACACCGGGCGGTGATAGCCCATCACACGGGTCCAGATTTCGCAGGGCTGGCGTTCGTCGTTGGACAACAGGGGGTGGGTGTTGGCGGGGGAGCATTGGGTGCGTACAGTCATGCGATTTCTCCTTGTGGTTGTGGGTCGTTTGCAGCATTGCGCTTCCCGGCGAGGATGACCTCGTCGCACTTCGGGCAGAACGCGTGTTCGCCTGCGAGATAGCCGTGGCTCGGGCAAATCGAGAATGCCGGTGTCACGGTGATGTAAGGAAGATGAAAGCGGGTGAACGCACGCTTTACCAGTTCGCGGCAGGCGGCGGCCGAGGATACGCGCTCGCCCAAGTACAGATGCAATACCGTGCCGCCGGTATATTTTCGCTGCAGCGGGTCTTGCCGTTCGAGCGCTTCGAATGGGTCATCGGTAAAGCCGACTGGTAGCTGCGAAGAGTTGGTGTAGTAGGGCATCTCGGGCGTGCCCGCCTGCAGGATGTTCGGAAAACGTTTCTTGTCTTCCTTGGCGAAACGATAAGTGGTGCCCTCGGCAGGTGTCGCTTCGAGGTTGTAGAGATGGCCCGTCTCTTCCTGAAAGACGACGATGCGCGCGCGGATGTGGTCGAGCAGGCGCAGCGCGAATTCGTGTCCCCATTCAGTGGTGATGTCCTCGACGTCGCTGGTGAAATTGCGAATCATCTCGTTGATGCCGTTGACGCCGATAGTCGCGAAGTGATTGCGCAGTGTGCCCAGATAGCGACGGGTATACGGGAAGAGTCCGGCATCGATGTGTCCCTGAATGACTTTGCGCTTGATTTCAAGGCTGGTGCGCGCCAGTTCCATCAAGTGTTCGATGCGGGCCAACAGCGCGGGCTCGTCACCGGCGTACAGATGACCCAAACGTGCGCAGTTGATGGTGACGACGCCGAGCGAGCCGGTCTGCTCGGCCGAACCGAACAGGCCATTGCCGCGCTTGAGCAATTCGCGCAAGTCGAGCTGCAGGCGACAGCACATCGAGCGGATCATGTTGGGCTTCATTTCCGAATTGAGGAAATTCTGGAAGTACGGCAACCCATACTTCGCCGTCATCTCAAACAGCAGTTCGCTGTTCGGGTGATCCCAGTTGAAATCGGGCGTGATGTTGTAGGTCGGGATCGGGAAGGTAAACACGCGGCCCTTGGCGTCGCCCTCCATCATCACTTCGATGTAGGCGCGGTTGATGACATCCATCTCCGCCTGCAGGTCGCCGTAGCTGAAGGGCATTTCCTCGCCGGCGATGTAGGGAATCTGCTCGCGCAGATCCTCGGGGCAGGTCCAGTCGAAGGTGAGATTGGTGAATGGCGTCTGCGTCCCCCAGCGCGAGGGCACGTTGAGGTTGTAGATGAGCTCCTGGATGGATTGCTTGACTTCGCGATACGACAATCCATCCTTACGAACGAACGGCGCCATGTAGGTATCGAACGA
>JAJAYN010000237.1 GCA_026786225.1 Burkholderiales bacterium
ACCATGTATCTGACAGGGGCATGCCCGTTTTGTCATATGGCAGAGCGCCTTCTGCAGTCCAGAGGTGTAACCGATATCGACAAGATTCGCATCGATCTTGAACCGGCGCAGCGCGAAGAAATGATGATGAAAACCGGTCGGCGCACGGTGCCGCAGATTTATATCGGCGAGCGTCACGTTGGTGGCTTCGACGACCTCTCCGCGCTCGACAAGGCGGGCCAACTTCAACCACTTTTATCCGCCTAAAATTTTTGAAGAACAGATAACTTACCGAGGAAAATGAAATGACCGACGCAACTGCACAAGACACTCAACCCGTTTACTCCATTGAAAAAATCTACGTAAAGGATCTTTCCCTGGAAGTACCCAATGCGCCACAAATATTTCTCGAGCGCGAAGCGCCACAAGTCGATGTTCAACTGCACCACACGTCAAACAAGGTTGACGATGGCGTGTTCCAGACCGAACTTACCTTGACCATTACCGCCAAGATCGGCGAAAAAACGATGTTCCTGGTTGAAGCGAACCAAGCTGGTATCTTCGCGATTCGCAACGTTCCCGACGCGGATCTGGAACCCATCCTTGGCATCAGCAACCCGAATATTCTCTATCCTTATGTTCGCGAAACGGTGTCGGACGCCATCGTGCGCGCCGGATTTCCACCCGTGCTGTTAAACCCCGTCAATTTTGAAGCCCTTTATCAAGCGCAAAAGCAGCACGATGCACAACAAGCAGTTGCCACGCCGGACGCCGCGCAGTTGGTGACGCACTAAGGCCATTTGATGCACAATGCAGTCATGAAAATCTCGATGCTCTGCCGAAACGCCGCCACCCTGTGGGCGGCGTTTTGTTTGGTGCCCATAACAGGTTTTGCGCAAGTGCCACCAAACCAGATGCCAACACCAGCACCAGCGCCGCTATTTGTGTCGATTGGAGACAAGCCCGCCATTTTGTATGACGGGTTGTCCACGAAAGCCAACAAGATCTTCATACTGTCCCGATTTCACCCGGTCGAAGTCCTCGTCAAGCTCGATAAATGGACGAAAATACGCGACGCAGGAAACACGGTCGGCTGGATGGAAAACGCATATCTGGGGGACAAACGGTTTGTTCAGGTTGTCAACGCTACCGCGGAGATCCGGGCGGCACCGAACGGCAGTGCTGCGATTATCTTTGAGGCGCTTCGCGCTGTGCTGCTGGAACCGACAGGCCCTGCTAGCGCCGACGGCTGGATGCCGGTGCGCCACCGCGACGGCCAGAGCGGACACGTGCGCGTCACGCAAGTCTGGGGCGTATGAAACTTGCGGTACTGGGTGCGGGCGCCTGGGGTACGGCGCTTGCAATATCGCTTTCGCAAAAACACGACGTTACTCTCTGGGCGCGCGACCCCGCCCATCTCGCGCGCCTGGCGGCCGCACGTACCAACTTGCGATACCTGCCTGGCATCGTGCTTCCCGACGCAATCAACCTGATTCCAGACCTTGCTGGCACATTGGATAAAGCGGATTTGTCTCTGATCGCCACGTCCACTGCTGGCTTGGCTGCAGCCACCACACTGATCCATGAACACGCCCCCGATATGCCGATCATCTGGGTGTGTAAAGGCTTTGACCAGGACACAGGCAAACTTCCACACGAAACGGTCGGACTATTGATGGGAACCAGGCCGGGCGTTCGTTACGGTGCGCTTAGTGGCCCCAGTTTTGCGTTCGAGGTGGCCAAAGGATTACCTTGCGCCCTGACCCTCGCCGCCAATGACCTGAATTTTGCGCGCGACATGACCGCGCAACTTAGCGGCCCGACGCTGCGCATTTATTCGAGCGATGATCTGGTCGGCGTTGAACTCGGTGGCGCGTTGAAAAACGTCATGGCAATCGCAGCCGGTATCTGCGACGGTATGCAGCTTGGCATGAATGCGCGTGCCGCGTTGATCACCCGCGGACTGGCAGAGATTGTTCGTCTGGGCGTTTCGATGGGGGGAAAGCCGGAGACCTTTATGGGTCTGGCGGGCTTGGGTGATCTGGTGTTGACCGCAACCGGTGACCTCTCGCGCAATCGGGCCGTTGGCGTCCAACTCGCGCAAGGCAAGACACTTGATGCCGTTCTCGCTTCACTGGGACATGTCGCAGAAGGCGTGAACTCGGCGCAAACCGCGTTGGCCCTGGCGAGGCGACACAACGTCGACATGCCGATCACCGAGGCCGTCAATGCCGTTTTATTTTCGCAGGCAGATCCACGCGCAACCGTGAGCCGCCTGCTCTCGCGCGACAGCAAGGCAGAATCAGCATGATCCATGGGGACGCAACCCAACGACAGCTTGAAGCCGGCGCCCGCACATTTTTATTTTTACTGATACCGGAGCGACACCATGACCAAAAAAGTTGCTGCAAAATCTGCAAAGCGCAAGTCCGCATCGAAACCTCCCTCGGCCCCAAAGCCAGCTAAGGCGGCCAAGATCGCGGCCGAAACACTGTTGAACCCGCGTATTTCTCCGGCTCAGAAGGCAGAGGTGATCATTGAGGCGCTACCCTACATACAGCTCTTCTTGG
>JAJAYN010000238.1 GCA_026786225.1 Burkholderiales bacterium
GTGCAATATCCTTCAGCGAATCGGCGAGTAGTGAAGTAAAGCGGTCTTTGAGCACGAGTTGCTCGGAGACTGACGTTTTTGAATACCCGACAATATCGACGAATACGACGCTGCCGATGAACGTGCGATTTCCTTGATCGAGAATATTACTCACTGTGAATGACTTGACCCTGTTTTTTGCGGCACATGAATGCGCATGTAGAAGCGGCGACAATTTATTTTAACTATCCGTATGTTACCGAAATCCGGGGCAGTTTCGGAACATATCGCGCGCCAGTCGACACGCGATCACGGGATCATTGGCAAATCTTCCCGGCAATCCAGTTGCGCTCCAGACAAAAACGCACTGTCGGCACCAGCCAGATAAAGAAAGTATCGTGCCAATGACTCGGCTGGCCGTAGTTGGGCAGCCACTTCGCCTGGGTGACTTTTATTGCGCATCGGACTCGCCACGGGTCCCGGCAGGCAAAGGTTGAAGCGGACCTTAGTTTGCCCCTCCATTTCATCGGCCCAGATCGCAGTGAGGCTTGCCAATGCGCTCTTTGTGGCCGCAAAGGCACCCCAAAAGGCTTTGGCATCGACGGCATGTGTTTCAGTGAGATAAATAACCGAGGCATCTGGCGCACGTTTGAGCAGGGGCATGCAAGCCTTTGTCATGGCAGCCGGAACGGCCAAGTGGATTCGTGCATGCTGCTGCCACATATCGAGGTTGTGCAACTCCAAAGGCATGCACGAGACAAAGTGGCTCGCGCCGTGGAACATGATGTCGAGCCTGCTGAAAGTGGTTTGGATCGCCTGTGCGTAGGCGTCCAGTTCAGCCTGGGTCGCATTCAGATAATCCAAAGGCAGGATGGCAGGCTGCGGAAATCCGGCGGCAACGATTTCATCGTATAGCGCCTCAAGTTTAGGCACATTGCGGCCGTGCAGAATGACGGAAGCGCCATGTTGCGCGAAGGCGAGCGCGGCAACTTTCCCCAGCCCCTGACCTGCGCCGGTGACGAGGGCAACCCTGCCATCGAGCAAATTGACAGCGGGTTGATAATCAATAGGTAAAAATGCCTGTGCGAGCTTCATTCGTTCGATTTGAGGGATAGTAAGCGTGTAATGGACGCGTTCGCGGCACTGATGCCATTGCGAACGGCACCTTCCAGAGTTGCTGGATAGTCGCCCGACACATAGTCGCCCGCAAGAAAGACGCCCGGATGACAGGTCATCGCCGCAGGACGGGACGCGTGAGGCGTACATGCAAAAGTCGCAAATTTTTCCGTGACTACTTTGAACCACACCGGGGTTGGCAGGTCGTTAACAAAGGCCGACAACTCGGCCAAGACGCGTTTGGCGAGTTCGTCCTGCGTAAGTAGTTCATGAGGACCAGATGCGGAAATTACAGCCGCGACCAAACCGCTCGTTTCGTCGTTGGCAGAATTGACGTTTTCTCCATGGCTCAGCGCACGCCGGTCAAAAAACCACTGGGCCATCCCATTTTTTTGGCCGAACATTGTCTCGCGCAAACGGATTGCTCGATCAAATTTGAAATAAATGGTTACGATGGGTTCATAGCTAAATGAAGGGCAGGAAATACCAGGCATGATGCCTTCCAACTGGTGAGGTCCGACCGCGAGGATGACACCATCGAAGTATTGAGATTCAGCGTCAGCAACGAGCTGGTAGCAATTGTCAGAAACAAGCACTTGCTTGATTCGTGCACTAGTGCGTACGTCGCCGCCGTGCTGGGCCAGCCAAACGGCAGCTGGTTCCGGGAAAAGCGCGGTGAGGTCCACGCGAGGAAGCAGTAAGTCGCTTGCCTGCCGGGTCGATGCGAGCGAGTCGCGAAGTACGTTTGCAAATACTTGGGCTGACGCGGTCGCCAACGGGGTATTGAGCGCGGAAATTGTCAGTGGCTGCCAAAGTTGGTCGATCAGATTTTGCGATTGCTTTTGTTCAGCAAGCAATGTTGCGACCGATTTGTGTTCGTCTATTTTGTATTGGGCGCGTTTCAACGCCAACATAAAGCGGATCGCGCTTACCTTATCGGAAAATGTAAGCCCTTTTGTTGTCAGTAGTGTCCATGCCAAATATGCAGAGCCCTGCAGGAGCGAAGTTCGGGGTGCACTCAACAGGAAGTCTGGCGGCATTGAAAGCCTGAGCCGCACGCGGCTTAGCGACGAATCAGGTACGCCAACCAAACGCATGAGCCGCAACAATTCGGTGTACGCGCCGGCCAGAATATGCTGACCGTTGTCTATGGTCTCGCCCAGGTATTCAATTCGCCTTGCCCTTCCACCAAGCACTTTTCCTGCTTCGAAAACGACGCAGCGTACGCCGTGTTGCGCGAGCGTTATCGCCGCAGCCATACCAGCATAACCGCCGCCAATGATCGCGACCGTCGGTTTCAATTGGGCCGCTTGTACCATCAGGTGGTGATCCACGTGCGCCAGGCGATCCACAGCTTGCGCATGGGCGTAAGTGAGATTCTCTGGTTAAGCACCTGAAAACCATCGCGCTCAATTTCA
>JAJAYN010000239.1 GCA_026786225.1 Burkholderiales bacterium
GACCTTAAGATTACAAAGTGTATCATATCGGACCGGCCTTGGGTCTGGCCAGCGAAAACCGCCTCATCGTCGAGGCATTTGGCCCGGTTCGGTTCGATCCAGCCGCCGACGACCCAGGCTCGGATTATTGTTGCTGCACGCGTTGATCGTGCCACCTGCTGGCGCCGTCGCGCAGGTACCAGTCTCGTGGTAGACGTGCCGGCGTGTGCCATTGTTGGTAATCAGGCAGGATGTTTCACCCGCAAACGCACCCGGGCACGCCACGTTATTTGCCGTCGTCGCTCTGGTGACGCTTCTGGTACCGGATGATGGCGCCAATGCGTTGGTGCACATGGTCACCCCAGCGGTTCCAGAGGGGCACTGACCATTCTCACTGACCGTCATCGTTTCGGTGACGTTACGCGTTCCTGGATTGGTGGATGCGTCCGGGGCGCAAATTCCGCCTCCCGCGTATGAGGGACAGTCGCCATTCTCAACATAATTCGTCGGCACGGTCAGAAGATTGCCTGGGTTGTTGCCTCCCACCACAGCGGTATTTCGCAGCATTTCACGCGATTCGTGAACCCACATAACAGTGTTCAAACCGTTGATACGAATATGCATCCTGCCGGTTATGGGTGAGCTAAGTGGCATGACGGTCGAAATACCGACCGGGGTGACACCGTTGAAAACGGGCCCGCCGATGCGCTTAAGTGGGAATTGAGTAAATCAACCCTGTCCGTCATGCCTTGCCTTTTCGAGTACTGTGAGCGTTGCGGTATCCAGATATCGATCACCACCGGTCATTGCGTAGCGAAACATGTCAGTTGTCTGCATGGTCGCCCAGTTGAGATAATTTCCGCTCCATTTGGCCGTGCACGTGTGGTCACCAGCGCCTGGCGTTGCTGCACTCGCACCCGAGGTGTAGCCCGACATCTCGAAGTAATTAACGCCCGCGTTGTAGGTGTAGCACTTGTAGGGATCAAAGTAGCCGATGTAAGTCTTGTTTGAAAAGTAACAGAAGCTGTCGTTGACCGCGTCGCGTCCGGGGCAGGGTGTGATCGCTTCATCGTTATGGGCTTGCACAACGCCGGTTGGCCACTCGACCGAGAGCGCGAGCATCACGTTTGCCGGAACCGCTGTTGTGGATCGGATTGGCACATCTGAAAGTAATGTGGTTACCGCCATGCTGGGCGAAATCGATAGCCAGCACAGCATGCTGACGACGCAGGCAAGGATAGCGCGCTGCCAGACTGACCGCGAATGCATAAAAAGACGTTGCACCGTGAGGGCGGAACCATAACCTGCGATGGCCAGAGGTTTGTTTGAACTCATTTCATTTCTCCTGATGCCCGGCGAGGCGAAAATCACGTCGCCATGCACTTAACTGATCTGCAATGTAAATATGGACTGAACATAAGAAACGGTATTTCGTGGCCCATCGACGCGTGCTGTGACACGAAACAAGGCGGGCACGACCGACGAGGGACGGTTTGACAGCATCGTGCCGCCCGAAGAGGTGGCACCGCCCAAGACACAAGCCTGCGCATCGCTCGGCCCTGCCTTTGCACACAGCCGCTCGATGACATAATAAACTTGCATGCCTTCCTGATTGGCACCACCGATCGTGACAGCAGGCGCTGTATAGGCGCTCGTGAATGTCGTGACGTTTTTCAACACCGTGGGAATACCGTCGGCATCCGAGGGCAACACAACGGCCGAAAAATTCCTCGTTAAGTCATTGGCTGTCGTTTTGTCGCCTTTGTCGAAATTTTGCCCAGCGCGAAACCCTTGCATCACTTGCTCCAAGGCCAAATCTGCGCGGTTGGTCGCGTCCCGCTTAAACGAGATATTTCTCGCGAGCTGTGTGGTGGTGTCGACTGTCCTCACCAACGCGACCGCAGCGAGTGTCATCGCGGTGAGCACCATCAGTGCGATAAATAGCACGAACCCTTGCTGGCGGGTTAGATTCGGTTGCAAACGTGGTGGATTATTCGTATGAAATTTCATCTTCTGGCCTCAACCTTACCGTAGCGTAGCTGGCGGGACATACCGCAAATTGCGTAAGGGAATAGTGGCTTCATAGACCTGGAAACGGAATCGTTGCTCCGCCGCACCAATGCTAACCACCGTTTTAAGGCTGGGTTCAGCGTCGAAGAGGGTATAGGTCACAGGTGGATCGGCCTCGATCGAGGGCTCCGCAGAACGCACCACGAGGGCAATCCGAACCGCGCGGATGCTGTCCATCGCGGCGACTGAGGCCTGTGTTCGCAGGTTCAAGTCGGCGGGGGTGAAGCCGGTATCGGTAGGCTTTTTCCAGGAGAACGAGTCAATCACACCGTCGCTGTTCGTATCGGTGCCGATCTGATAAACAGCACGCAGATCCACCACATCGCCGGCAATTGCGACTGCCGCGCTCGCCGGTGCAGCCAGTAGATCGTATTGAACCAGTCGATTGGTGGACGAAACGCCAAACATAAACATTTGCGGCACCTGCCCGAGATTCACGATTCGCGACGATGCCGAAACGGTTGGCACGCCTGTCACGGTCGCGCCAGTGCCGCCGACACGCAGGTTTGTCGGAGTCAGCGTGGAGCCGTCACGCGTATACGTGTAATTGTTATCGACCTGTGCGATCGGGCACGACGACAATTGATC
>JAJAYN010000240.1 GCA_026786225.1 Burkholderiales bacterium
AAACTGGTAATGACATTCTTGGTCATGAACTCCGGCAACAATTTGTCCGGCTTGCCTAACGGCGGTTCAAAGGTCGTATCAAACAAGGCTGGTATCACCACAATCCCGGATTTCTTGAAGCTTTCGGCCAGGCGGCGATCTGTATTCAATGCCTGTTCGGCCTCAAACAAAACCGGCCCGAATTCGGCAACAGCAGGGTTGATGGGCGTCGGCACCACGCCCTCGACGACTGCGGGCACGTTCTTGGCGTACAACTGCAAGAGCTTGGTGATGTACAAAAGCCCCGGATCCTGCTGGGGCTCGAAATAAAATATGGTATTGCCGATAACGCTCGCCTTGGACGCGGTGAGCTTGTCGATCATCGCCGCATGAACATCGCGGGGCCAGGGCCAGCGACCAATATTGGCAAGTGACTGGTCATCGATTGCAATAACCGCAATTTTGTCGGATGGCTGCTTGGAAGTCGCCTGTACGCCCCAATCGTAGGCTTTGGTTTCGAGGACCTTGAAAAAGCCCGTCGCGAGGCTCAACGCGAAGACGACGATAATGATAACGAGGCCGAAAAACCAATCGGATGTCCAGAATCCTGCTTTTTTCATTTTATCCCCTTGCTACGGTAGCGATAGACGCTTTGGCAAGTGCGGATTGTATCAAGAAAGCCGATAGCTCTCATCCCGCGTTTAGGCACGTATCATTTCGCGCAATAAAAAACCGTCCCCATTGTGGTGACGGCTTTTTCGTCGCAACCGCTGTCGTCAAGTACCAAACGTAGAGCCGACCACCAAACCATGGGCACTCATAAACTCCGCAGCGGAAATCTTCTTGCCGTCCTCATGCTTGAGCTTAGCGAGCTCGATTTGTCCGCCTTGCGCCGTGACAAACAAGGAAGTCGCTGTCACCGCCGATATTTCGCCCGGCTTGCCTTTGACTGCGCCAAACGTGCGCACGAGATGCTTTCTGCTACCGAATAGTTGCACCTTCTTGCCCCCCAACGTCGTCCACGCGCCTGGTGCAGGATCGCAGCCGCGGATCGTGTTGTGTACATAGTCAACATGATTGTTCCAGTGAATTTTGGCTTCCGCTGCACGGCACCAGCCCTCGTAACTGGCTTGCGTTTCGTCCTGAACTGTCTCGGTATGCTTGCCAGCAACCACCAGATCCGCTGCTTCCAGCAGCGCAGCCACACCCATCGGAAACAATCGGTCAAAATAAACGGTACCCAGCGTGTCATCCGCGCTGACCGGTGTTTCTTTTTGCAGGATCACTTCACCTTCGTCCAGCCCATCGTTCGGCCTGAAGATGGTGAGGCCGGTAGTGGTCTCGCCTTTGATAATGGGCCAGTTGATGGAACTGGGGCCGCGATATTTAGGCAGCAGCGACGGGTGATATTGAATCGTGCCGTGTTTCGGGATTTTCACGAAATCCTGTGGCGCAAATTGCAGCACAAAGGCCATGATGCCGATATCGACATCGAGCGATTTCATGGTGTCGCGCGCCTGACCGTCCTTGAGGGATGGGAATTGAAACAGACGCAGGCCCTTTTCCTGTGCCGCCACGCGCAATGCATCGGGTTTCGCGCCTTCTTTTTCCGGCGCGCAGAATACGCCTGCTACTTCGTCACCGCGAGCCAGGAAAGCCTCGAGAACGGACTTACCGAAGTCCTGCTGACCAATGATTGCAATTTTCATGAATAACCTTTGCGTAGATCGCCATTTGACGCGGGTTTCAGAGCAAAAATGCCTGTTGTAGCGCGCCAGTGCTAGAGTTTGTTAAAACTACTTTTTGCCGGCAACGAAAACGCGCCGGCCGTTTTCATCGCGGCCACTTTTGCGTCGTCGTAACCAAGAACATTTTTAAGTACGTCGTCCGTGTGCTCACCCAACAGCGGCGAGCGTTCTATCCTGGCCGGTGACGCAGAAAGTTTGATCGGCATACCGACGTTGAACCACTTGCCGCGCTGCGGGTGATCGAGTTCAACGTACATTTCGCGGCCGCGCACGTGTTCGTCGGTGGCCAAATCCTCGGTGGACATGATGGGACCACACGGAACGTCCAGCGGATTGAGGATGGCCATCACTTCTCGCTTGGTGTAGTTCGCCGCAAACTTGTTTAACAGCGTCCACATGAGTTGCTGGTTTTTGCGGCGCTCACTGATCGTCGCAAATTGCGGATCGGTCGACAATTCGGGCATACCCAGCTCTGGTCCAACACGCCCAGCCAGCGCGGCCCACACTGCTTCCTGTACGACCACATAAATCCAGTCGTTCGCGCCATGCGGTTTGCAGTGAATTGCATTGCCCAACTGCCCGCCGCCGGAATCGTTGCCTGCGCGCGGCACTTCCCCCATGTTCTGGTAGGTCGGCACCGAATACTCAGCGAGTGCCTCACGGGTGAGACGCTGATGATCGCGAAATTTCACACGACAAAGATTCATCACGCCGTCCATCATCGCCACTTCAACATACTGGCCTTCGCCAGTGCGATTGGCCTGATGGAGCGCAGCGAGAAGTCCAATCGCCAGATGCAGTCCGGTGCCGCTGTCGCCAATCTGGGCACCCGTCACAAACGGCGCGCCGTCTGGTACACCGGTGGTGCTCATCGAGCCGCCCATCGCTTGCGCCACGTTTTCGTACGCTTTGAACTCTGCATATGGCCCGCTGGAGCCGAAGCCCTTGATTGAGCCCATCACGATCTTCGGATTGATGTCGTGAATTTTTTCCCATGTGAACCCGAAGCGATCAAGCACACCGGGGCCGAAGTTCTCCATGATGATGTCGCACTTGGCCAGCAGATCCACAAATACTGCCTTACCTTCTACCGACTTCATATTCACAGTGATCGAGCGCTTGTTGCAATTGAGCATCGTGAAATACAGGCTGTCTGCACCCGGTACATCGCGCAATTGCCCGCGCGTGGCGTCGCCTTGCGGCGGCTCAAATTTGATGACATCAGCGCCCATCCAGGCCAATAGCTGCGAGCACGTTGGCCCGGCCTGGACGTGGGTCATATCGAGAATACGCACACCTTTAAGCGCTTCCATTTTTATCTCCAGAAATTCTTCGGCGGATGAGAGCGATCACTATCAACCGACATTTTGTCTTATTTCTTTTTCGCGCTTTGCGGATTCAAGCTCGTGATGCGACCGCTTTCGGTGCCCGCTGTTTCATCGATGACGGCGTTGATCAGCGTTGGCCTCTTCGAACGAATCGCTTCTTCCATCGCGTTGCGCAGTTCAGCAGGCGTCGTTACATTGACGCCTACGCCGCCGAACGCTTCCATCAGCTTGTCGTAACGTGCACCTTTGACGAATACGGTCGGCGCGAGATCCGTGCCCCCAGTCGGGTTCACGTCTGTGCCGCGATAGACACCGTTGTTGTTCATCACCACTACGCAGACTGGCAGGTTGTAGCGGCAAATGGTCTCGACTTCCATACCAGAAAAACCAAAGGCACTGTCGCCCTCGACAGCTATAACCTGCAGACCCGTTTCCACGGCAGCGGCGACAGCAAAACCCATACCGATACCCATGATCCCCCACGTACCGACATCCAGCCGTTTGCGAGGCTTGTACATGTCGACGATTGAGCGCGTGAAGTCAAGCGCGTTTGCGCCTTCGTTGACCAGCATGGCATCCGGATTTGCCTTGACAATGTCGCGCACCACATTCAATGCGCTATGGAAGTTCATTGGCATGGGATCTTTTGCCAACGTCTCTGCCATCTTGGCGAGGTTTTTGCTCTTGCGCTCTGCGATACCACCGAGCCACTCGGCCGAGGGCTTGGCCCAACTGGAACCAATACCAGCGAGCAGCGACGAAACGCAGGAGCCAATGTCGCCAACCAATGGCGCGTCGATGCGTACATTGCTGTCCGCTTCGGTAGGCGAGATATCGATCTGGATGAATTTTTGACCACCCCAAGCCTTGTGATCTTTGCCACCCCAGGTCTTGCCTTTGCCCTGCGAGAGCAGCCAGTTGAGGCGTGCGCCGATCAGCATGACCACGTCGGCTTCGGGCAGCACGTAGGAGCGTGCAGCGGCAGCAGACTGCTCGTGTGTGTCCGGCAACAGACCCTTGGCCATAGACATCGGAAGATAGGGGATGCCAGTCTTTTCGATGAGGGAGCGAATGTCATGGTCGGCTTGGGCATACGCAGCGCCTTTTCCCAACAGGATAAGCGGGCGCTTGGCATTTCTAAGTAAGTCCAAGGCACGCTGCACCGCATCCTGAGCAGGAATCTGGCGCGGCGCGGGATCGACGACTTTGATCAGTGACTTGCGGCCAGCTTCTGCATCCATGGTCTGCGCGAACAGCTTGGCCGGCAGATCCAGATACACGCCGCCAGGACGACCCGAAACCGCAGAACGGATGGCGCGTGCCACACCGACACCGATATCCTCGGCGTGCAGCACGCGGAAGGCTGCTTTGCAGAGCGGCTTGGCAATTGCGAGCTGGTCCATCTCTTCGTAGTCGCCCTGCTGCAGGTCGACGATCTCGCGCTCGCTGGACCCGCTGATCAAAATCATCGGGAAGCAATTGGTGGTCGCGTTGGTAAGGGCGGTGAGTCCGTTAAGAAAACCAGGTGCCGACACTGTCAGGCAGATACCCGGCTTCTGGGTGAGGAAACCGGCGATGGCAGCCGCATTGCCTGCGTTTTGCTCGTGGCGGAAGGAGATCATACGCATGCCTTCTGCCTGCGCCATGCGGGTCAGGTCCGTGATCGGAATACCAGGCAGACCGTAAATGGTGTTGATCCCGTTGAGTTTCAGGGCGTCAATAACCAGATGAAAACCATCTGTCGTTTCTTGTGTTGGTGCATCGTTTGTCATGCTGGGATGCCTCGCGTTGTCTTCATCAATTCAAGCAGTCCGTTGAACCAGGGCTTACCAAAGGTTGATCGCGCCGGGTGTATTACCGTGCAAGCTCAAGAGGGCAGCGTTTTTTTATACCCATGTGCTTCTTTTCAAATATCGTTGTTAGTTGCGATGGAATTGTGGGTCGGTCGACGACAAATGCCTTGCAAAGTGAACGACTTGTTGATTTGTATCAAGACGCAAAAAATGCACTTTTCGCTTTGTGAGCTCGCATGATAAAAATGCCACAATAGAGTCGCCTTGATGCCTGTCAATAGTCAACCAAACCCGCCATGACACTACTCATTTCCCATCCACAACGTGAGCTCATTCGTACTCAGCTTGCGCGCAACATTGTGTTGCGCACGCTCAAGCCCCGTGCATTCACCGAGCTTGAAAAATTCCTCTCGATCACCGATCACAAAAAGGGCGACTTGCTGCTTGGCCAGGGTGACCACGAAATGGCTCAGTACTTCATTCTCGATGGCATCCTCAAGCGCGTGGTATCTAACCAGGAGGGCAAGGAGATGATTTTGCGGTTCTCCAAAGAGGATGAAATGGATACCAGCTATGCGGCGTGGCGGCTACGAACGCCGGCACCATACTCAATTCGCGCCGTGATGAAAGCGCGCGTCGCGCAATTGCCCATGGAGCAATGGGTTGAATTTCTCGATAGACATCACTCAATCAAGGACGATTTTGAATACGAGGTCATGCACCTGATGTCGGAAGTCATGGCGCACACGATTACACTGCATATGCTCGATGCGCAAGGACGCGTTCAGCGCTTTCTGCGCAAGCATCCCGACCTGTACGAACGTGTGCCGATGAAAGAGCTGGCCTCGTACATGAATCTTTCTGCGGAAACACTTTCGCGCCTCAAGCAGAAGGGCAAGATTCAGGCTATTCTGGCACGATAGGTGTCCCGTAACGGGACACCTATCGCG
>JAJAYN010000241.1 GCA_026786225.1 Burkholderiales bacterium
CGGATGGAGTCTGCCTGCGCGCGCGCCTTGGCCGTCGGTGCGCATCGTTACCGCTCAGTCAATTCAATTCTGGAGAAGGGGCTGGACCGCCAGCCCCCGCTCACCCCACAAGCCGAACTGGCTTTGCCGGATCACGCCAATGTGCGCGGTCCGGATTATTACCACTGACCTGGAAAGGAAATCTGATGCTGATGGAACAAACCCTGCATACCCTGAAGGCGCTGCGCTTACCCGGCATGGCGACCGCATTCGAGGAGCAACAGTCGAATGCTGCCGTGACCGGCCTGTCGTTCGATGAACGCTTTAGCCTGCTGGTTGATCGTGAGCAAATCTGGCGAGAGAATCGCCGACTGACACGTCTGTTGCGAGAGGCGAAGCTGAAATCATCGCAGGCTTGCGTCGAAGACATCCGTTACGGGGGAGGACGCAAGCTCGACCGCTCGTTGATGGCGCAGCTCTCGTCATGCCAGTGGATACGCAGTCATCAGAATCTGGTGCTGACCGGTGCCACCGGCTGTGGCAAGACCTGGCTGGCTTGTGCCTTCGGCAATGCGGCTTGCCGACAGGGGCTGTCGGTTATCTATGTTCGGACGCCACGTCTATTCGAAGAATTGCGCATCGCACACGGTGACGGGAGTTTCGGCAAACGGCTCGCTGTGCTGGCCAAGACTGACCTGCTGATTCTTGATGACTGGGGCTTGGCACCGCTCAATCAGGTCGAGCGCAACGATTTACTGGAAGTGCTTGATGATCGGGTCGGTACGCGCGCCACGCTGATCACCAGCCAGTTGCCATCGACACACTGGCACGCCTATCTGAATGATCCGACACTGGCCGATGCGATTCTTGATCGGGTGCTGCATTCTGCGCATAAGGTCACGCTGACGGGTGAGTCAATGCGTAAGCAGGAAGGGTCTATCGCATGATCAACTTGCACAACAAACACGGGGTACCCACCGCGCCGCTCGCCTTTCGCTTGATAAATCAGCCGGTGGCGGTGCTGTGGATAACCCTGCCTTATCGACGATTTCGCGACATCGTGACCGCCGTTTCGCCAATGCGTGACCGCGATTTCACGAAAAGCGTGACCGTCTGAGGTAATATTAAAACGTAACCATGCGGCATCTCCCCATCGGTCACCATCCCGCGAAATCAGCGGTCACGTTCCGCGAAATGCGCAGATTGACATGGAGATGAACATGAAACGCCGTCATTTTTTCCCGGCAATTGCCGCGCTGGTTTCCGTGCCACTGAGCCCGCGCCTGTTTGCGCACCATGGCTGGTCCAGCTTTGATGAAACGCGTCCGCTCTACATTGCCGGTACCGTGAAGTCCGTCAAATGGCAAAACCCGCATGCCGAGATGGTCATTGCGGTTGCCAAAGACGCGGTGCTTCCGCCAGACTTCGCCAAGCGCCCTGCGCCTGCGCAGACCGCATCCGTGAACGGCGCAAAGATTCTCGCTGAAGCAACATTGCCAATAAAACGTGGCGACTGGACGATAGAGCTGTCACCGATGACGCGCATCGAGGCATGGAAAGTGCCGACACCGAAAATTGGCGATAGTGTCGCTGCCGTGGCCTACAGTTTCAAGGATGAAAAAGGCGCGTCCTTTGCGCGCGTCGAATACCTCATCATTGCCGACAAGCTTTACGGTCTGCGATCCTTACCCGCATAGTGCCCGCAATGGAAAAGTGCAGCTTATTCCAGCCACGCTGCTGGCGGTATGATGGTGTCCGTCGTCAATTCCCATAACAACAAATCAAATTGGCTAACCCGAAAAACAAACACCTGGCTGGAGATTTCTGGGGCGGAATGGCAGCGATGCTGGTGGCGTTGCCCGCCGCGATCGCGTTTGGTGTCACCATCTTTTCAGCGCTCGGCGGTACGTATGCGGCGTATGGCGCGCTGGCCGGCATCCTCGGTGCCACGGCGCTTGGCCTGGTGGCGTCGCTACTCGGCGGCACCAATCGCCTCATCACCGCCCCCTGCGCGCCGGCAGCTGCCGTGCTTTCCGCATTTGCCATCGAACAGATTCAGCGCGGCACACCAGCCGAGGCAATCTTGCTGCTGCTAACCGTACTCGGGCTATCGGCGGGACTCATACAGTTGATTTTCGGATTGGTTGGCCTGGGAAGGCTGATCAAGTACATGCCGTATCCCGTGGTCAGCGGCTATTTGTCCGCGGTGGGATTCATCATCATCGGCAGCCAGCTACCCAAACTTCTCGGCACCCCGAACGGCTCGTCGCTGTGGCGTGCGTTGACCACGCCGACGCTCTGGCAGTGGCAGGGGATTGTCGTCGGCGCGGTCACGGCGCTCATTATGGTTTTTGCGCCACGTTTCACCAAGCTCGTGCCAGCGGCAATCCTGGCGTTGCTCGGTGGTGTATTGACGTATTTCGGCCTTGCGACCTTCGATGGCAAGCTGCTCATGCTGGCCGGCAATACATTGGTGGTCGGCTCGCTCGATGGCGGGGGCGGCGGCAGTTTTGTCGAAGGCTTCACCGGACGATGGCTGGGCATGAGCCAGCTCAGTCTTGCGCAAGTCGGCAATATGATCATGCCCGCTCTCACCCTGGCGATCCTGCTCTCGATCGACACCCTCAAGACCTGCGTGGTCCTCGATGCCCTCACGCGCAGCCGACACAATTCCAATCGCGAACTGGTCGGCCAGGGCTTGGGCAATATGGCATCGAGTTTGATTGGCGGGCTGCCTGGTGCCGGCACGATGGGCGCGACGCTGGTGAATATGTCGAGCGGCGCGCAGACAAAACGATCCGGTCTGATCGAGGGCATTCTCGCGCTGGTCGCGTTCCTGCTGCTGGGCAGCTTGATTGCCTGGGTGCCGGTGGCAGCGCTCGCGGCGATCTTGACGGTTATCGGTGTGCGCATGATCGATCGTTCGTGCCTGCACTTCCTCAAATCGCGCGCAACCGTTCTCGACTTCGCGGTCATCGCCGCGGTGGTGGTTGTCGCGCTCAGTTTCAGCCTGATCGCGGCGTCGGCTACCGGTATCGGCCTGGCGATCCTGCTGTTCATACGAGAGCAGATCGGCGGCAGTGTGGTGCGCCGCAAAAGCTATGGTAACCAGACTTTTTCCAAATGCGTGCGCCGCAAGACCGAAATGGAAATACTCGAACAGCGTGGTGATGCCGCGGTGATATTTGAGTTGCAAGGCAGCCTGTTCTTCGGCACCACTGCGCAGCTTTACAACGCGCTCGAGCCCGAGCTGAAAGCACGCAAGTACGTGATTCTCGATATGCGGCGGGTTCAATCGGTGGACGTTACCGCCACCCACATGCTCGAACAAGTGAAGGACATGCTCGCCGAGCATCAAGGGTTCCTGATTTTTAGCCGCTTGCCCAACATGTTGCCAAGTGGCCAGGATATGCAGCAGTATTTCGATATCGTCGGCCTGGTGCATTCGCAAAGCCAGGTGAAAGTTTTTGGCGATCTCGATGAGGCGATTGAATGGGTCGAGGACCGCGTGATCGCCGAAGCGATGCCGCAACGCGAAGACGAATCGCTACTGGGCCTGCACGAGATCGACCTGTTCAATGGCAGGAAGGAAGAAACGATGGTGGCGCTCGAAGCCTGTATGGAGAAACGCCGGGTCAAGCAGGGTGAAGCCATTTTTACCAGCGGCGACGATGGTGACGAACTATTCCTGATCCGACGCGGCGCAGTGCGCATCGTGTTGCCGCTTAACGATCGGCAGAGTATCCACCTGAGCACATTCGGTCGCGGCAATTTCTTTGGTGAGATGGCCTTCCTTGATGGTGCTGCCCGGTCGGCTGATGCCATTGCGCACAACGATGTCGAGTTGTTTGTGCTGCCACGCAAGAACTTCGACAAACTCGCGACCGAACACAAAATGGTTGCGCTCAATCTGCTTGAAGGTATTGCCAGTGTGCTCGCAACACGCTTGCGTTATGCCAACGCCCATATGCGATCGCTCGAGACTTAGCGTTCAGGCGGGGAGGAAGATTGCAGGCCCGCTATTCGGATGTGTGATGCGCTCTCTTGAGCGCAAACTGCACGTCGCCCGCGGTGTTGGCCGTCAGCGACAGCAGGTATCCGGCCTGTTCGGCCTGCTTGTAGGCCTGGTACAGTCCGATGCCCAGCCCGCCCCCACGCGAGTTCGCGACTGGCGCATTAAACAGGCTATCCACTGCGGCGCTGGGAATGGCGCTGCCGGTGTCTGCGATCGTCAATACCACTTCGGCGTCAGCAGATGACCCGGTCGACAACGCAATCGACACGGCGATGTCCGGCTCACGCTGCTTCTTCTTGCGGCTGTTTTCCAGACAGTTTTCCAGCACCGTGTCGAACAGATTGACGGGAACGGTCGCCGCCATGCTTCCCCGTGCCGCGAAGGAAGCGCCGCTACCGGCATGGCGTGCCACGACGTCATTCCACCAGTCTTCGGCGGGCAACAGGATGCCGGTGCTGCCGAGCGCAGGGTTCTGCAGTTTGTCGAGTGTGGTTTGCAGGCGTTTGGTCAGTTGCGGCAGTTGCCGGTCCAGCATCGCTTCATAGGGCGTCGGTGTGCGGCGCTCGTCCTGCGGCCCTGCGCCGCGCTGGCGTACCGTGCTTTTTGAGGTCAACGCATAAAGAGACTGCAGCAGGTTCTTGACGTCGTGCGTGAGCTTGGCCCCGGTCTCATGCACGGCTTGCATGTAGGCGTTTTGCTTAATGAACTGCTCGCGACGCTTACCCTCATAAAATTCACCGACCACCTGCGCGAGCAGCCGCAGGTGCAGGAACAGCGCAGGCGAGAGCTGGCTCTCGGTGTGAAACGTGACGTCCAGCTCGTGGTAGCGAAATTGCGCACTGTGGCGCGTCGCGGTGCCGAACTCGCCATTGCCATCGGGCGCGGTCAATTTGCACCCAAAAACCCACGGCATGGTGGCTACTTCAACCATCGCCGTTTGCAGGAAACGCGCCGAGGTCATGTCGGCTTCGGAAAGTGCGGCAATGCGGCGCATCCACAACTCGAATGGCATGCCGACGCTCATCAGGTAGCGTGAGAAATAGGTTCGTAAACCACCGTAGCCGACGCGCGGCGCCCAGAGTGCGGCGAGTATCAGCAAGGCCCCCGAAAACGACAGCACCGTCAACAGCACCGCACTGAAGTACGAGTTGTCGGTCACACGCATCGCAGCGAGGCTGCCAAGGACCAGTACGACAACGAGCTGGAAAATAAACAGACTGTAGAAAAAATCAAATACCTGCGCACTTGCCTCATCTTCGGCACGGTAGGGCAGCACCGCCATCGTCAGCAGCACGATCGGCAGTGAAATTTTTACCAGCGTAGGCAAACCATCGGGCAAGGATTTGATATTCAGCAGCAGCACCGGTACCGCCCAGAGCAACAGCACCGTGAAGAGGTAAAACACGGCAACGAGGTAAAACCGGCCGCGCCGTGCCGCCTGTTGTGTGAAGACCTTGCCGCCCATGATGGCGATCAGGATCGCGACCCAGGTCATCATCATCCAGCCGGACAAACTGAAAATAACCACACCGGTGATAACGAAAAACAGTGTGGTCGCAAACATATTCAGTTCGCGTGCCGTGCTGATAAACGGCTGCCACAACAGAAACAGGCCGAAATGGACGGTGAGCCAGATGCGCTGGAAGTCGCCGCCCGCCGGAGAAATCAAACCCGCGTGCAACGACAGCAGCATCGCGAGAATCACCCAGCGTCGCCAGCGCGCGAGCGACGAATTCAACGTGGCAGTTTTGGATGGGAAAACGTTGGTCATCGGTTTGAGCGGGTTATCTCGGCAGCGGCAAGCGTAGCCTGAATCCCCGCATCGCGCCAATGCACGCGACAGCCGATGCATGGATCGCCTGCCACGAAGCTGCCGCAAAACCAGGCTGCTGCTGCCAGGGTGTCGAAAACCCGGACAGGTGTAGGTTAACAGAGCAGAAACCACTGTCGCAAACGTCGACAGTCCGTTGCATCGCAGATTAATTTATTGAAATTTCAATGGGTTGCGATACTGGCACGCTGATTGCTCATATGTGTGCAGGCAAATGCCAAGCAGCTATCAGGAGACCTCCATGAAAACCAGATTGCAACAATTGAACATGCATGATTTCACCGTTCTGTTTCTGGCGTTCGGGCTGTTGGTTGGCTTGGTGATCAAGTAATCGTTTCAAACTCTGTCGTAAACGCACTCTCAATCGTCAATAAAAATCGGAGCACAAAAATGAAAAATATGAAAAGCATCAAGAGCCAGCAATCCGGCTTTACCCTCGTCGAGATCGCCATCGTACTGGTGATTATCGGCCTGCTGCTCGGTGGTATTTTGAAAGGGCAGGAATTGATTAATAGTGCGAAGGTGAAGAATCTGGCGCAGGACTTCAAGGCAATCCCGCTCTATATTTATGGTTATCAGGATCGTTTCAAAGCGTTACCGGGCGACGACATCCGCGCAGCAACCAATCTGCCAACTGACTCCGCTGGCGCGCCGGCCATTGTTGGCAATGGCGATGGTGCGCTCAACGGGGTTTGGAGTGCCACCGCCCCAACTGCTGAAAGCTACATGTTCTGGCAGCATGTCCGTCTCGGCAATTTTGCGCCCGGACCAACCGCCCCAGGCGACCCCACCTATGGGCCGAAGAACGTCGAAGGCGGTCAAGTTGGCATTCAAAGCGGCACTAATCCTCCGTTTACGGGCATGCGTGGTACCTATATTTATTGTTCGGCAGGCATTCTTGGCAAGTACGCGAAGCAACTGGATCTGACGCTCGATGACGGCAATAGTGCAACGGGCTCGTTGATGATCGGGCCCGTTGGGGGTGGCGTTGCCAACTCCGGCTCAACGGTTCCGCCGGAAGTACTCGGGACGATTGACGACGCTAAGACTTATACCGTTTGTCTTGCGTTCTGATTGAGTTTTAACGATGGGAATAAAAAGCCCGCTTCGGCGGGCTTTTTTATTGCGTAGCAGCGTTCTGCCGAGTCAGCTAACAACGTCCTTTGGCGCACCGCAGAAACGCTTGTTTCACGGAAAGCGCGCCCAAAAGCGAACCACCTTCGGCGACAAGAAATTTGCCAAACTCAAGCACTGGCGCGGTTCTCTGGCACAAAACGCCCTGCGAACCGCGCCGGCGCTAGAGTTTCACATTCACCCCTGCAACAGCCGCATCTCCGCTCTCGCCAACGCTTCCGGCGTCCCCG
>JAJAYN010000242.1 GCA_026786225.1 Burkholderiales bacterium
CTCGGTTTCGAGAAGGTCAGTGATCTCCGGCAGCGACTGCGTGAGCTGCGCAAGATCGGTGGCGTTCTCGATATTGCTGGCGATTTCCTGAACGGCGTCGTCGCTACCGCCTTCGCTCGTCGTCGCCGTATAGGCACGCGCGAGCCGGACGTTGAATTCGTTTTGCGACAGCAGCACCGGCTTCAGTGCCTTGCCGGTCATGCGGCGCACTTCGGCCAATGTCGCAGACGCTGGATCAGGCGCCAGCCAGACCTCGATTTCATCGTTTACCTGTTTGGCGGTAATGACGCCTTTTGCCTTGGCAAAATGATAAGGCAGCTTGCTGACGACGGCCGGGTCGGCACTCTCGATGGCGTCGCGCTGTTTAGCGTCCGAGGAACCCATGATTACTTGCTGACGGGTTTGGTCGCTGGCGACAATTGCGCGCCGCCGGTCGGCAACAACGCGCCACCCGTGGGTGGCAGCAACGAGGATTCATTTTCCCGCAAGACCGCATTTTGTTCATTGCGGATGTATTCGTAGCGCTCGCCCGTGAGCTGGTTGGCGGCCTTGCCGTCGCGCAATACGTAGGGACGCAGGAATACCATCAGGTTGGTTTTGTCGCGATTCTTTGTCTGGTACTTGAACAGGTTACCGACGAAGGGGATATCACCCAGCAGCGGCACCTTGCTCTCATTGTTCTTGGTGTCATCCTGGATCAAGCCGCCGATGACGACGATTTGACCGTCATCGACCAGCACGGTATTTTCGATGGACCGCTTGTTGGTGATGAGATCCACCGACTTGATCGCCGTCGTGGTGGGCACCACGCTGGAAACTTCCAGGAAGGCTTTCAGCTTGACGGTACCACCTTCGGCCACTTGCGGCGTGACCTTCAACGTCAAGCCGATGTCTTTGCGCTCAATGGTCTGAAATGGATTGGTGGAGGCGTTGGCGGTTTGGGTAAAGCTTCCCGTCACGAACGGCACATTCTGTCCGACAACGATTTTCCCCTCTTCATTGTCGAGCGTGAGGATATTTGGCGTTGATAGCACGTTGCCTTTTTGATCCGCTTCCAGCGCGCGTGCCAGTGCACCGAGATTCAATACTTCACCCACACCCGGAATATTGACCCGTCCGCGCACGATGCCAATATTGAGTCCGGTGTTGACCGCGCTGATGTTGCCCGCTGCACCGATGATATTGGTACCGGTGCCGCCAAAGTTGGTGCCGCCAATGACTTGCGAGCCGCCGCGATTGAGACCCGACAAATCCTGCCACTGGATGCCAAACTCTGAGGCCACCGAGGCGCTGACTTCAACTACCAGCGCTTCGACGTACACTTGGGCACGCCGGGCGTCGAGCTTATCGATCACGGTGCGCAATGCGTTGTAGACGTGATCAGGCGCGACGATGACCAGCGAGTTGGTTGAGGCATAGGCCTGGATGCTGCTGGCGGCGGCACTGGTCGCTGCACCAGTTACGGCACCTGGCGCAGCACCCGGAGCGGATGGCGTCGCACTGGATGCCGTAGCGACATTGCTGCTGGTGCCGCCTGAAATCAGTCCGCGCAAGGTATCGGCTACCTTGACAGCCTCGGCATTACGCAGATAAACAACATGGATATTGCCGCCGGCCGCCGTGGGAATATCCAGCCCCGCGATCAGGGTCTTGATGCGCGCCACGAGCTGAGGCGTCTCAGCGCGGACGATAAGGCTGTTGGTGCGCGGTTCAACACCGAGCGAAAGCTTCGCCGGCGCACCCGGGTTGATCGGGTTGGTGTTGGTCTCGGGCATCAAGCCCTTGAGCAGATTGGCGACATCGACCGCGCTCGCATACTGCAATTTGATCAATTGCAAGTCTGCGCTGGTGGGTACATCGATGGAACTGATGATCTTGGCGATACGATTGACATTGCTCGCGTAGTCGACAATGACCAGCACATTGCTGCCCGGATAGGCACCGATGAAATTGTTCGGTGCCACCAGCGGCCGCAATACCTGCGCCAGCTGTGCAGCACTTTCATTCTGTAGCGTGAAAACCTGGGTGATGATGCGGTCCCCTGCGATCTGCGTCCCGCGATCAATGACGGTGCCAGAGGTCTTTGCGTCGGCTTCCGGTACGATCTTGACGACACCGCGTTCCTCGACGGCTGCGTAGCCTGAGACACGCAATGACGAGAGCAGGATCTGGTAGGCGATATCTTTGCTCACCGGTGCTTGCGAAATGATATTTACGGTGCCGGTCACACGCGGATCGATGATGAAGGTCTTGCCGGTGTGCGCACCGATGGTCTTTACAACGGAAGGAATATCGGCATTGACGAAGTTCAGTGAGACGCTTTCGTCGGCAATGGCCGGTTGAATAAACGCCACGATCGCCATTGCGGAAAAAGTGACAACTGAACGTGCCATCAAAAGCTTGATTTTTTTTGCGCTCACGGGATTCTACGAGGGGAGGAATGGCTAATTGTACGTCATGAAGATGTAGACTGTGCGACAGCGAGAAGTCCCGGAAAGCGCAGAATAGTTGGATAAACAGGCAGCTTCCCGCGTGACTTTTAAAATTTCAATCAGGCATTGCGGGGAACAATGAAACTGGACTTGGGCTGTGGGCTGAAAAAACAGGAAGGACACGTCGGCGTGGACAGTTTGTCGCTACCCGGTGTCGATGTGGTGGCCGATTTGCGCGTCGCGCCCTGGCCCTGGCCCGATGGCAGTGTGGACCGGGTGTTTTCAGCGCATTTTGTTGAACACCTCACGGCGGCCGAGAGGATCATTTTTTTTAACGAGGTTTGGCGGGTATTGAAGCCTGGTGCCGAAGCCGAAATCATCACGCCGGATTGGTCGCATGCCAGCGCCTATGGTGACCCGACGCATCAATGGCCGCCGATGTCGCACTGGTA
>JAJAYN010000243.1 GCA_026786225.1 Burkholderiales bacterium
ACGTTGCTCGATGCGCTCAATCCGAAATTCGCCCATGCGCAGCGGGTGAAGAAAGACGATCCGCGTATCGCCGTCTAATACGTCGAATATGCTTCACCAGACGGCTACGGCAAGATACGCGGCTATCTGGCCATGCCCGCGAAGACCCCGGGCAAATTTCCCGGCCTGCTGGTGGTGCATGAGAATCGCGGGCTGAACCCACACATTGAAGATGTCACCCGGCGACCGGCGCTTGATAATTTCATTGCCTACGCGCCCGACGCGCTGTTTCCTCTGGGTGGCTATCCTGACGATGAAGACAAGGCGCGTGAGCTCTTTGTCGAGCTCGAGCAGCTAAAAACGCGCAATGATTTCGTCAACGCGGCGGGCTTTCTTAAAGCGTTACCTGAATGCTGCGGAAAAGTCGGCGTGGTCGGATTTTGCTACGGCGGCGGCATTGCCAATCTGCTCGCCTCGCGTATCCCGGATCTCGGCGGCGCGGTGCCGTTTTACGGTGCGGCGGCGCGGTGCCGACGCCGCAAAAATCAAGGCCCCGTTACTGGTCCACTAGCCGAGAACGACGAACGCATCAATGCTGCCTGGCGCACGTATGAAACAGCGCTGAAAGCGGCCGGCGTCAAATTCGAAATGTTCACTTATGCCAGCACGCAACATGGTTCCAACAACGATACTACGCCGCGCTACAACGAGAAAGACGCCAAGTTTGCGTGGCAGCGGACGTTAGATTTCTTCAACAGGAATTTGCGGACATAGACTGAAATGGGCGGTCGCCAGTGCCAACTCAAGCACTGGTGCGCCTTTCAGGTCGAAAACGGCTGAAGATGCCATTGGATATTAGGTCTAGCGATTTGCGAGCCTTTCCATTTGCAAAATTCAAACGTTTCGCTCGAAATCGCCCGCCTTTTCATTCATCATTGAGGTAAATCGCACACGAGTTAACCATTGTTTGCAACGCCAACAGGTTGAAAACGCGAGCATCGTCTATCCTACAGACACTGACAAATCAAAATTACAAGAACAAAGGCATTTGGGGGACGGAAATGGGAATCCATAAAATTGATGTCGCGCGCGGAATTCAGTGGGTGGAGATCCCTGATGCCGGTCTGCGCATACTGTGCGGATGCCCGGCCGATGCAGTCAAGCACTTAATCAAACGTGGCCTCATCCTGCCCAAGCAATTCAAGGGCGTGGCTTGCGAAACAGGCCCTAACGCGCTTCTGCTTTCCGATCTTTCCGTACAGAACGGCGAGTTTGCCAATCTCGCTGAATTCCCGATTTTGCAAATGCTCTATAAGCAGGGACTGATTTTGCCCGGTCATCCCAATAATATTGGCACCAAACCGTTGCTCATGGGCTCGGCAGAGCAAGTGGACTCCCAATTGCGCTACATCTATCGTGGAAACTACGGCCTGGTTTCACGCGAAGAAATTATGGAGACAGGCGTATCCGGCGAGCAGGCCGATGTAATGATGCGCATAAAGTTAAAGTTCGCTTTCGGCCACATTCGACCCACCCGAGACTTTGTGGATACCCGCGTCGTTGGCGATGGGCCTGTCATGATTGCACAAGGCGTGACGCTCTCGCGTATCCGTCCTAATGTCTTCGAGTTCGCTTATCAGGGCGAAACCATACAGGTTGACCTCAATCTGAATCCCGGCGAATCCTATGAATGCCCGTATCCGCTAGGCTTTCGCCGTTTTGAACCAGAGTACTTCGCCATCATTCATACCGGGGAAGGCGATGGCTGGGACGTCAATCGCCCCTGCATGTCCAGCATCATCACTTATCAAGGCCGCATCTTCCTGATTGACGCGGGACCCAATATCGCCAACTCAATGTCCGCTTTAGGCATCGGCATTGACCAGGTAGATGGTATTTTCCATACCCACGCACACGATGATCACTTCGCCGGGTTAACGACGCTCATGCGCGCGGGCAGGCGTTTGCGCTATTTTGCGACGCCATTGGTGCGCTCATCAGTGGCCAAGAAGTTATCAGCACTAATGGGTGTCGAGGAAGAGCAATTCGCTGATTTTTTTGACATTCATGACCTCATTGCTGAAGAGTGGAACAGTGTCGAAGGTCTCGAGGTTATGCCGGTATTTTCGCCGCACCCTGTCGAGACCAATATTTATGTTTTTCGGGCACTATGGGGCGATAGCTACCGGTCGTATGCCCATTTCGCTGACATCGTCTCGATGGATGTCCTTCGCGATATGGTTACCGAGGACCACAATGCGCCTGGTATCGATCAAGCGACATTCGACCGTGTCCGCCTCACCTACCTGGTACCGGTCGATCTAAAGAAAGTCGACGGCGGCGGCAACATGATCCATGGCAGCGCCAGCGATTTTCGCGCCGATGCGTCAACGCGCATTCTCCTCGCCCACCGCGCCGGCGAACTGACGCTTGAAGAAAAAGAGATCGGCTCAAGCGCCGCGTTTGGCACGGTGGATGTGTTGGTGGCGGGGCAATTCGAACAGTTGCGTCATCACGCCTTCAGCTATCTGGCGACCCACTTGCCCGGCATGCCGCTCCATGATTTGCGGCTCCTCGCCAATCATCCAATGACCGAGATCAATCCCGGTGCCATCGTACTCAAGGAAGGCGAAACCCCCCACGATGTATTGCTGCTGGTCAGCGGACGCATCGAGAAAATTCGCACCCGCGACAACGTTTTCGGCAGCATGTCTGCCGGATCACTGATCGGCGTTGGTTCCATTTTGGATAACCGGCCATCACACAATACCTACCGGGCCTGCTCGTTCCTGCGCGTCATTCGGTTGCCTGGAAACGTGTATGCGGAAGTCATACGGCGCAACGGACTGCTGGAGCACATGCGACACACCGCCAAGCTGCGGGCATTTCTGGACACCACGCCGCTCTTCAGCGAGGGGCTTCCGGCGACTGCGCTGACGCGAATCGTCGCGAGCATGAAAGAGCAGCGCTTTAAACCCGGAGAGGCTATAGGTGGTGACGACCTGCAGACGATCAACATCGTCCGGTCTGGTCTCATCGAACGTCGCGTCGGCAACAAGATCCTGGATGTACTGCAAGAGCGCGACTTTTTTGGCGAGGAAGGTGCCATTTTCAACGTGCCCTACGTGTCTCAACTGCGCGTACGCGAAGAAACGTCGGTGATTCAGATACCAGGTGAAATCCTGCACCATGTCCCGCTGCTACGTTGGAAGTTGTTCGAAACCTACGAGCGGCGAGTCGCGCGGGCAGTTTACAGCGACGACCCGGCCGCCGTATTTATCTGGCGTGAGACCTTTTCAAGCCAGGTCGGCGAACTTGACGCCCACCATCGACAACTGATCCAGATTGCCAACGCCATCATGAGTCAGCTACAAGAAACGGCAAACAGGGATGCCCTCGCAGGCCATTTCGACGCGTTAGCTGATTGCGCGCGCAATCACTTCGTTGAAGAAGAAAAGCTGATGGCTCTCCACGACTACACGAGCGCAAAAGCACATGCCCAAAAGCACACCTTGCTGCTTTCACAGCTAAGCGAACTCCAACAACGAACCCACCAGGGCGACATACCCGACAAAGCCAGCTTTCAACACTTCTTCGAATCCTGGCTTGTGCGTCATGTGCTCAAAGAAGATGGCAAATTTGGATTATTTCTTCACAGACGGGATTTGCAATTAGAGATATGACGGAAATCCTTTGGCGAGCCACTGAATCAACGGCGTTTATTTTTGAGCAGCGTGATGCTGTGTGTGGGCAGTGGCTTCGAGAGGCGAATCGCGTCAGGAGTGGCCGTCCAAGCACTCAAGCTGACATGCGTCGAAGAAGAGCAAGTCTGCTGGGGCGCCTCTGGACCACCGCAGAGGTTAGAGTCGCAACGCGCATTGTCGGTCAGCGAATCCCGCACCTCGTGACCTTCAGCAACGGCGTGGACGACCGTGGACAACGGAGCTGTCAGGACTGCTGTCATATCTGCAAGGCAGGCGCACTCACGCCGGTGATGAGTTTGCGCGAAGCCGACGTGGCGGCCAGATAGTCAGAGTCGGCATTGGCCGGACTCGGTGTCCGTCGCACGAACTTAACCGCTGATAAAAAGAGCACCCAATTGGTGATCATGTCGCCTTCGCCGCGCGACGCCTGCCTGCCTGCCTGCCGGTCAGATAGCAGGCGAGACCCTTCAGCGCCCAGTTCTGAAAATTGCCTTATTTCTTCTCCACATCAGACGTCGGTGGCGCAGAACTGCGCCAGGTAAACGGAAATCCAATCTGCTTCAAAAATCCGTTGGGCACGTAGTCACCCAGTACGCCGTATTGCAC
>JAJAYN010000244.1 GCA_026786225.1 Burkholderiales bacterium
CACTTCGCCTTCATCAAAATCACCAATGACGGCGATCTCGCCGCGGTTCGCGCCGTAAAAAGTTTTATGGAAGCGCTTGATGTCGTCGAGAGTGGCGGCCTTCGCATTTTCAATGGATTCTTCAACCGTTGGCGTATAGCGCCAATCGCCTTTAGGGTAGCTATTGAAATGCTGTGCAATCGCCTGGCCTGCCATCGCTGCCGGGTCGCTGCGCCGGGCTTCGAGTCCGGTCAATGTCTGCTGCTTCAGTTGCTCAAATTCAGCCTGCGGAAATGTGGGCTCTCGCATGGTGTGCGCCGCCAGTCGGATCGCTGCAACGATATTTGGCCTGGTCGTTTGGAATCTGCCGCCCAGCCCATTCACCGCGCCATCCACCTTGAATTTTTCAAATTCGTCCTGTAATTGGGCGCGGGTAAATTTGGTCGTGCCCCGCATCAGCATTTGCGACGCCAAACTCGCGATGGTTTGTTGGCCGAAAAGCGTTTTTTCATCCCCCGTGTGAAAACGCATGCTGACACTAACTGTCTCGCCGCGGTTTTTCTTTTGCAGCAGCACGACTTTCAATCCACCAATATCAACGCGCTTGGACCGCTTGTCGATATTGGCTTGCGACGGATCAAACGCCTCCGCAGTCGAGGTGGCCTGTTTGCCCTTGAAGTCTTTTAGTGCCTCAGCGGCGCTGGGGGCTGCAGGAATTTCAGCGCGCTGCGGCTGGTCTTCAGGCATGAAAATTCCCACCGTGCGGTTGTCGCGCCGGTAATATCTGGCCGCAACTTCTTTTACGCGATCAGCAGCGAGCGTTTCAGCACGATCACGACCGAGAAAAAACAAGCGCCAGTCACCCATCGCGATGTACTCGGACATCTGCAAACCAATGTTTTCATGGTTGTTCAGCGTGCGCTCGGCTGCATTGGCAAAAGATTTTCTGGCGCGATCCATTTCCTCATTCGTGGGCGGATTTTTGTGGAACTCCTCAATGATGCGTGTCATCTCTGCCTGTACCGCTTCAATGGGTTCGCCCTTCTTTACCACTGCGCCGATCATATGTAGACCGGTGTCAACGCCTTGAAGCGGGAAGCCGATAATCTGTGCGGCCTTGCCGGACTCGACCAGCGCTTTGTGCAAACGACCCGACGGCGCTTCGGTCAGCACCGCGTTCACAAAACCGACAGCGTCCATATCCAAGTGCAGCCCGGACGGGATTTTGTAAGCGTTCAGCACGATCTGTATGTCGCCTTGGCGCCGCACGATGAAACTACGCTCCCCATCCTGTGTCGGCTCGGTCGTCCATAACGTTGGCAACACACGCTTCGGTTTGGCCAGCGCCCCAAAGTACTTTCCGATCCATTGCAGCGTCCTGGCTTCATCAAACTTGCCAGCGACCAGCAAAACGGCGTTGTCCGGTTGGTAATACTGGCGATAAAACGCCTGCAGATTTTCAATCTTGACGTTCTCAATGTCGGAGCGGTTGCCGATCGTGGAATTGCCATAGTTATGCCAGTCGTAGGCGACGCTTTGCATACGCTTGAGGAGAACCTGGAACGGTGAATTTTCACCCTGCTCATATTCATTTCGGACGACCGTCATTTCGGAATCGAGGTCTTTCTTCGCGACGAAGGAATTGACCATGCGGTCAGCTTCCATTTGCAACGCCCATTCGAGATTGTCGTCACTGGCCTGGAACTGTTCGTAATAATTGGTGCGATCGAGCCAGGTAGTACCGTTGATTCGCATGCCGCGCTTGTTGAATTCCTTGTCAATCGTTGGATTCTTCGGCGTACCTTTGAATAGCAGGTGCTCCAGCAAATGCGCCATGCCGGTTTCACCATAGTTTTCGTGGCGGGAGCCGACGAGATAGGTGACATTAACGGTGATGGTCGGCTTTGACTGATCTGGAAATAGCAGCACGCGCAGCCCGTTTGCCATGCGGTATTCGGTGATGCCTTCTACGCTGGTCATACGCTGCAGCGACGCGGCGGGAACCACTTTCGTCGCGGCAGTTTTTTGTGCGGTCGGCACAGGTATATCTTTAGCCGCCAATGGCAGTGCCAATAGCGAGAAAGCCAGCAAGGCGATAGGGGTGGACAATTTACACTTCAAGGCTGCGCTCCTGCGGTTAGTCGTTCAATTATTCGCTGCCGGTCAGAAATGCCCGGCGCATTTTCGCTTTGTTTTTCGATCACGTCGGACCGGATTCCCGGCGCCTGATCATGTCGGCGGCTTTCTCGGCGATCATGATGGTTGGTGCATTGGTGTTCGCACCAATGACGCACGGCATGATCGAGGCGTCCACCACACGCAGACGCTCAATGCCATGCACACGCAGTGCGCTATCCACGACATCACTCGCTGTATTGCCCATGCGACAGGTGCCCACGGGGTGGTAAATGGTATCAGCTTGACCGCGAATAAATTCTTCAATTTCTGCGTCTGATTGCGCATTCGCCGAACGACTCAGTTCCTTTGCACCGTACTGTGCGAGAACCGGCTGCGTAAGAATGTGCCGCATCAATCTGAAGCCGCGAATCATGCGCAGCATGTCATCCGGTTCGGCGAAAAAATTTGGATCGATTAATGGCGCGGCAACGGGATCGGCGCTGACGAGTGTCACGCTGCCACGGCTTTGTGGGCGCAGCAGGCAAACGTGGCAGGAGAAGCCATGCCCAAACACGGTCTTCCGGCCATGATCCAATAATTTACCAATAACAAAGTGTAGCTGCAGATCGGGAATTGGCTGATCAGGATGACTTTTTATGAATCCACCCGCTTCAGCAAAATTGCTGGTGAGCATGCCGCTACGCCGGTTACGCCATTCGAATACGCCTTTAAAGCCATGCCAGGCACCGGTGAGAGACAATCCAAACAAATCCTTCAGATGCGGTGCGTCGTGCACCTGCACGGTATCGATATGGTCGTGAAAATTTGCGCCGACGCCTGCAAGATCGTGTATCACCGGAATACCGTGTTGCACGAGCTGTCGTGCCGGTCCGATGCCAGAAAGCAAGAGAATCTGCGGCGACTGCAGCGCGCCTGCGCACAACAGCACCTCCCGTTGCGCCTTTAGCTGATGCAGTTTGCCATCGCGTCTATATTCCACGCCAGTGGCGCGCCGCCCTTCCATCAAAATACGCGTGGTTTGTGCACCCGTCACCACTTGCAGGTTCGGGCGGGCAAGGTTGGGCGTCAGGTAGGCTTTGGCCGAGCTGTATCTCTCACCATTCTTGTGTGTGACCTGGTAGTGCCCGACACCTTCCTGCTCAGCGCCGTTGAAGTCCACGTTAACCGGAAAACACGCCTGCCGACCCGCATCAACAAATACTGATCCAAACCGATTCGGGCTGCGCAAATCCATGACATTGAGCGGCCCACCGGCGCCGTGAAAGGCATCGGCACCACGTTCGTTGTTTTCGGCGCGCTTGAAATAGGGAAGCACTTCGTCATATGACCAACCGGCATTCCCCAGCGCGGCCCAATGGTCATAGTCGTCACGATGGCCGCGTGCATAGACCATCGCATTGATGGAACTGGATCCGCCCAGTACTTTGCCGCGCGGCTGATAGCCTTTCCTGCCGTTAAGGCCCCGCTGCGGTACCGTCTCGAATGCCCAGTTTGCCTGGCCCGTTTGTGCCAATAACGCCAGACCTGCCGGGCAGTGGATCAGCACACTGTTGTCTCTGGACCCGGCCTCGAGCAGTGTCACTTTTACATCCGGGTCTTCACTCAAGCGCGCAGCGAGCACGCAACCGGCCGAGCCACCGCCTACGATGATGAAATCAGTCATGGTGCAATTTTCGGCGGGGGGTTTTCTGTGAAATTCGCAATGCAGAGCGCTACCCGATGGCGCTTTCCCGCTGCCGGCGCGCCTCAAAGAGGCACACACCCGACGCCACCGATACATTCAGGCTCTCGACTGCGCCAAACATCGGGATGCTGACAATCTGGTCGCAGTTCTCGCGCGTGAGGCGGCGCAGGCCCTCGCCCTCGGCACCGAGG
>JAJAYN010000245.1 GCA_026786225.1 Burkholderiales bacterium
AGCGATAGCTTCGTGCCGCTTGCCGCGTCCTTTTCAACAAAGTGCTCGTTCGCCGATCGCACATAGGCACGCTTCAACACCTCACTGGCCATTTGGAAAGTCACGCCCTTGGCAATCATCAGGCGAACCAGAGGCACAAGCACACGTACGAGCGTGTCAAGCAGCTTGTTCGACTGGCCGTCTTCGGTTGCCGCGCTATTCATCCATCAGCAATTCAAATGCGTGCATACATTGTGGGAAAGACTCCCTCCGATAAGACGGTGCCACAAGAAGAAGGTGGCCGCATTCCCGGAAAACCCCTTGTTTTGCAATCTTTTAAATCTGTTTACAAAAGGGCTTGCTTTTTATTTTGATTGCGGGAATAATTCCCGCATCAGTATGTTATTCGAATTCCCGGGCAAAAGCAAAGGATGCTTGATGTCACTGCAAGCCGGAACGGCCAGCGTTGTCTCTCAGGGAATTTCGGCTGTATCAGTTGTAAACAACCGTTTTTTATCGCCTCCAGCTTCACCAGTTTTACTGCAGCGCCTACGGTAGCCAACACCAGCGTGTCAAGACAAACAGGACTTGCAGGCATTTGGAGTAAATCCTTTGACCAAGCAAGCCTGACGTTACATCCGTCTTCGGGCGTAGCGTCGACAATGAGAAACAACACGCTGGTGGCGTGCACGAAAAGTCCTCTTGCAACGTTGTTGGCTCTACGCCATTCCAATTTCCAAGCTTCCTCGTCCGTTCCAGTTATAGCCTCGCCAAGGTGAGCACATGAACATCGCTGATCGTTCGACTGCCTTCCCCCTGATTTCTTCCAGGCCTGCGATGAGACGCAAAGCAGCAGCTCGCAGCGGGCAAACCCGTCGGCGTTGGCCGTGGGTCCAACGCTTCATAGACTTCGGGGAAATGGTTTCCGGTCTGTCGTTGATGCGCACGAGGTCAGCGGTGACGCGCGTTGGTACCTCGGCTGCGCGCATTCCATTTTCGGCGTCCCTTGACGTGACACCGATGATTGCGAACGTCAATACGCCACGTCTTTTGTCGATTACCGCCTTTTTCCCTGTTGGCTGCGGTCCGGCACAAGCGACTGCGGCGACGATCGCTGCTGAGGGCGTCCGCATTCTCGAAGTGCGCCTGGATATCCCGAGTCCCGATTTCGCGTTCTCAGATCTGGCGCTTGTGCCGTACACGCTGGAGTTGAACTACTCGCCGCAGGAGGTGGGTGACCTGCCTGTACGTCTTGTGACTTCTGACGGTGTGGCGGTAGGCGAAGCCGTCGTGCTGACACGAAGCGCCAAGGGTGACAATACCCAATTCCACATGACGGTCAACTGGATTGATCCTGCCAGCACGGAGACCGAACTCGCACTAGTGCCAGATGCACCGCGTACCGCCGCCGTAATGGGCACATGGAATTTTCACGATCATCAGGGTATCAATCGTCGTTACGCCATCGACGGCGTGAAGTGGAGAGAGCCGGAGGTTGAAGCGGAAGGGGCGATATATGACACAACGCCGAATGCGGCAAGGACCACTTCACCCGATTCGCAGGACATGCCGCCCGCGCCCGGCGCGCAACTGGGTTTGGTTCGAATCACTTTTCACGGCCTCAATTCCGCACGCATTTTCGCTCTTGGTTTTGGCGGAAACGTATTGTTTACATCCAATCTCGTTCGGACCGTAACTTAAAAGTATTGTGTTTGCGCGGCCCACATTCTTGCGTACGCGGGCTGCTTTGCAATCGCTACCGCACAATCCTCAAGGACGATACGGATTGTTGGGGTGACGATCACGGTGATCCGGGATGCCATCACCGTCTCGGTCCCACCGGCCACGATTTAGATGCCAGTTGTCACCGCGCTGCTCCCAACGATGCGGGTGGTATACGTAGCCTCGCCGCTCGCGTACCCAGGTACCAGCCACCCACACGTGGCGATGACCACGCCAATTCCAGTAGCCCGGCACCCATAGATAGCCTCGGCGGGCTACGGGAACGACTTCGTGTCGATGTGGTGGTGGCGCGACGCTGATCGACAATTCGACTGGTGCAGCCTGGCTCATCTCCGGCAGGGCGATCGCACCAAATGCGCCCGTAATCATCAAAACCGATACCAGTTTTTTTCGCATAGACATGATTGTTGCCTCCATCTTGAATTGCCATACTTTGCTGCTACCACTGCGAGCGTACGGCTGGCGATCACAATGTACTAACGCAAGGCTTACAGCGCGGTTTACGTAATGAGAATTTTGAAAGTTGTAAACAACCGTAACAGCGAGTGTCGCAAACAGGGGCTGCTGTACAACTACGCCAAGCTTGGCACGCCACTAAATCATCAGCGCTAAAAATGCGATGTTTCACAGTCGCATGCATATGCGTTACCCTTCAAGTTCCATAAATAAGGGGTTGCTATGGCGCACGCAGGCACGGAAGCACATTTACAACTGATTGATGAACTGAAGGCGCGCCCGGCTTCCGAGGCTGCAAGGCACCTCGGCGAGGTTGACGCGTTACCCGCGTACGAAGCGCTGGCAGCGTTGAACCCTTCGTTTGCGCAAGACATCCTCGCAGAATTGCCTTCAGCACAGCGCCGGACCATCATCGCTGCGGCCGTGCCGGAGATCGCCCAGCAGTGGAATCGAAACCAGTTGTATGAACAAGGCGCCGTGGGTCGCTTGATGGAGCCGGCGTTCGGCGTATTCCCACCAGCGGCTACCGTGGGTGAAGCGATTGAAACACTACGTGCGCTGATCAAATCCGCCTTCATCACTTACGGTTACGTTATCGATGAAGAAGGCAAGCTGCTGGGTATCTTGACGATGCGCGATCTGCTATTTGCCGACAACGATAAGACCCTCGGCGACATCATGTTGGTCAATGTTTTCGCGCTGAGTCCGCAAATGCCAATTTCGGATGCGATGCGTCTGACGTTGAACAGGCATTACCCGGTCTATCCGGTATGCGATGAACAGGGGAAATTGCTGGGGCTGGTACGCGGGCAAACGATTTTTGAGTCTGAAGCTTTCGAGATAACCGCGCAGGCCGGTAGCATGGTCGGTGTGGACAAGGAGGAGCGCATATCCACGCCGCTGCTTCAGAGTTTCAAGTTCCGCCATCCATGGCTTCAATTGAATCTCCTGACCGCGTTTCTTGCCGGTGGCGTGGTGGCGATGTTTCAGGGCACCATCGACAAGCTGGTCATTCTTGCCGCTTTCCTGCCGGTGCTGGCGGGCCAATCCGGCAATACGGGTTGCCAGGCGATGGCGGTTACGCTGCGCGGCATCACGCTGGGCGAGATCAAGCCTGGCGACGGCAAGAGGCTGGTCTTCAAGGAGGGGCTGCTAGGCGCGTTGAACGGTGCGCCGATTGGTGTAATCGCTGGTATCGCGATGTATGTGACAGCGTCCTCGCAAGGTTCTGCGCACGCCGTCATGCTTTCGCTCGTTACGTTTTTAGCCATGGTAGGCGCATGCATGGTGAGCGGCATATCCGGCGCGATCGTTCCGCTCACGCTTAAACGCTACGGCGCGGACCCGGCAACCGCATCGAGCATATTCCTGACGACGTCGACGGATATCGTCAGCATGGGGCTGCTTCTCGGGTTGGCGACGGTGATGGTGCGATAGGGCGCAATCGCGGCAGACTGCATGGGCGCTGAATGCGCACTGAAGTCGCGTAGAAGGCCCGGAAAAAGATTAAACACAAGCATTGGCCGGCCTTGCCAAACCTTTTTGCCCGGAAAGGCAATGTGGGCGGGGACTTTACAGTTCTTCGAAGAAATACATGTGACCTAAAGTAAAAACGGCACCGTCACGGGTGCCGTTATCGTTTGCACATCCGAATCTTCAAAGCAACGCCAGTACCTCTTCGGCGTGATTCATTGTATCGACCGAGTCGATGATGTGCGCGATCTTGCCCTTTTG